>DAOVYC010000015.1 GCA_030635805.1 bacterium
GGCCGGTGGACCGGGATTAAAAGTTTGGTAGCTGGTCGTCGTGGAACTGGTGGCATCCAAGACAAGGAGCTCACCGGTATAATGATTGATTCCCCGAACATTAATTACCGCATTGGGAGTACCACCACCACCTCCGGTAATGGTTAATGATGCCGGTGAACCGGAAAGTTCAATTTCTGCCCTGGTACTGTTATCAATAGCATAGGCTCTGATTTCATAAGTAAGTCCTGGAGTAAAGTTGTATCTATCAAAACGAACAATAAAACCATGTTCAGGCGTAGGAGTTAAGCCGTCAGTAACCAAAGCTGGCATAGAAATATCTGCCATTGTGCTCCTATAGAAATTCCCATCAATATAAATTTTTACTTCCGCCGGTAAAGTCCCCAAATCAGCATCATAAGCCCAACCCTGAACATAATCTTGATTAATATCCTGTATTCCCCCACTAGGATCTTCATTCGCATACAATTTCTCAATTTTAATGACATTTGATTCAACAAAAGTTGCTCCAACTAATAAGGTTAATGAAAGAAACACGGCTGTGAGAGAACGAAGAAATCTCATATAAATATGTGATAAATTCAATTACGGTTTTTTTAGAGCTGTAGCTACTTTTAGGTCATTAATAAATATGTGCCTTTTTATCACACCACTCTCTACGTCATAATACTTATTAGCATAGTAGGTTTTTTTATTTGTTATCATATTTCGTTTATAAACCCTGCCCCCTTCCGAATTATAAAGATACTTAATATTTTTTTGACCATCGTCGGAATCAACAAGATAATCCTGAAAATTATAATTATAATTCCATGTCCCATCAGAAACCAGATTGCCATTTCGATCATAACTAAACTGCTGGGTTCCCGCCTGCGTTACCGCATGAGGATTGGTAAACACAGCATTACTGGTGCCGAAATTCCCACCAGCGTAAGTGTAAGTTCCTACATCTGAACGATTCGTAATATTACCTAAAATATTATAAAAGTAAGTACGTACATAATTTTGCCCATTCGCCGCGCCAGTCACCACTGCTTGTACTAAACGATATAAATCGTCATAACTAAAAACGGATGTTTTCGCAGTATCCGTTTGCGAATTATCCTCCAAGCGCGTTAAATTTCCCACGGCATCGTAGGTATAATCCAAATCCTGTATTTTATTACCATTGTATACGGTTTCTTTATGGGTCAAACGATACAACCGATTTATATCAAAAACATCTGTTGTCACCACCCCGTTCGCATTTTGCACGGAAACCATCTTCCCATGAGGCGAGTAATCGATATTCGTTATTACGTCCCTCACTCTACCTGCTTCTTTACGCTGGATCTTTTCAATCCAATTCACATTATTTACTTTATATAAAACTTCAAACCCATCAGGATATCCAATCCTTTCAACCTTCCCCGTTAAATCATACTCAAACTTTGTTTCAAAACTACGACCGTCAATAACAATCTCCTCATCCTCCACTCTTCCCAAAAGGTCATAGGTATAATTCTCAATTACCTCAGGCGAATAATCATAATAGGTTCCAACCGCAACATTTACCTCACTCAATCTTCCAATCCCATACTGTCCTTGATCATAAATATAATTAACTTCAACCCCGTTTCGAGAAGTACTGTCTTGAGTTAAAATTCGATCAAGCTCGTCATAAGTAAATTGAACAACTTGATTTTCCGGGTCTGTTGTTTGTGTGATATTACCATTTTCATCATAAACATAATTCCATACTCCAAAGGTACCATCATTTGACGTATGTAAATCCTCATTCCTCAGCTGTCTACCTAAAAGATCGTAAGTTATCGAACGTTCATTGCCCTTTGTATCTTTAATTTTTATTAAATTATTATTACCATTATAAGTATAACTTGTCAGATATGGCGTGCCTCTCCAATACTCTTTTACTCCCACCAAATTATCACGCGCATTATTTATAAAGTCTTTCTTTTTTCCATTTGGATCTGTAACGCGTTTTTCCCAAACATCATATACTATTGAAGTTGTTCCTAGTGAATTCGTAACCCGTTTTTGACGATTCAGAGCATCATATGTACATGTTGTCCCTATGGCATTTGAAGCTGGAGCTCGAAAGCCAATTCCTGCAACTGTTATCGGCAAAGTTTCTTTGGCAAGATTTCCCCGACTATCATAAATACTATTAACAACAATAAACTGATTCCCACCTTCTGCTTCTTGAAGAACCTGGATAGATCGTCCAAGACCGTCATAATAAGTTTTTTGTGTTACCACAACGGCATTGCCATTTACATCATTATGATAAGCATATGAATCTTTAGTAATACTAATCGGCCAACTGCTCATGGCATATGAGTAATCATCCTGTAATAACAAAACACTTGGACTATCCGGATTACTTACCCTTGTTCTATCCAGACGACCAAATACATCATATTCATTTACAACTTTTGCTCCATTTGGATCCGTCGCGCTTGCTCGCCTGCCGGATAAATAATGACAAGTAAGTGTAACAACGTGACCTTTTGAGTTTGTAATTCTCGCAGGATAAAGATTATAAGAATCGTAATCAATATTTTCAGAATAACCACGCGCATTCGTTTTTTGTATTGGTAATCCATAAGAATTATAAGCCATCTCCTCCCGAACATAACTAGAAGGAGCATTTATTAATTTATCGATTCTTGTTAAATTTCCTTTTGTCGCCTGGTTAAAAGGAAGGCTATCGTAAAAATATTTTTCATCACCAATAACCACCGTAGATGCATTAGTTTTTATTTGTCGATTTAACAATCCATGAATATGGAGAGGCCCATTATTTATATAAGTTTTTGTTATATCTATTTTATCATTGCCCACATCAGAAAAATTACCGGAATCATCACCAAAATTCACTTGTCCATAATCCTTAAGGGTATGAATATTCCCATAAGAATCATAAGTCATTTCCTTTGCCCGAACACGCTTATTTTGATTCCCATCATAAGAGACCGACGTTTCTCTTGAAAGAAAAATAAAATTCCGCTCCTCATTTGGATCCATATCAGGAAGTTGCTGACGATCCCATTTATTAATTACCGTTTCATAAAGATTTCCCGAATCATCATATTGTTCATAACGATAAATCCTACCTCGTTTACTAATATGATCTGCAAACTCCCCTTTTGCTCTACTTTGCGCGTTATCCGGAGAAAATTCACTTTGATGAAAAAATAATTTCTGCACATTACCAACGGGATCAATAATTTCTACTTCATGAAACCCGGCATACTGTTTCTTAAAAGCATCCAAATTATCATAATAATAATGACCTCCCGTATATTTATATTCCGTTGTATACATCGATCCTCCCGGATCCGGTTTCAACTTTTTCTGGTATAAAGTATGAACCACAAAAGGAAGTTTACTATTCGCCAGACCTGCCCCTAAACGATATGCGGTTGAAGACTTGTAATAAAGATATTCTTTAGCTCCATAAGGATAATCAATGCGTTTTAAAAGATTTATCGCCTTATGATCAATACTATTTGTCTTATCAAAATAGCTAAAATTTATTGACGGAAGAGATGAGGCACCGTTTTTAACGGTTATTTCTGAAAGATACACGACAGCAACATTTTCTACCGTATGATCCAAGTCATAACTCCGAATCAACTCCGGAGAACCACTATTATAGTAAATTACCTTAATTCTACTTATTAAATAACGTGTTGTTGTTTTAAACCCTCTCTCATAATTCGTATAAGAAGTCCTCGCCCTGCGTTCAAATTGAATTTCATAAATTCCAGGATCGTTTCCGTACCCGGTATAACGAATATTACTTGGATAAATTTGCCCGGCATCCTCAAAATAGGAAAAAGTCATGTAGTTTCCATTCATATCTTCAACACGACTAAGAAGCCACTTATAAACATGATTCGCATTAGCTGGATCTTCTTGGCGACTTGCCGAATTTTGACCAAAATAATATTTAGTCCCAAATTTATCTGTAACAATCCAGCTATTATTATTAAAAACATATTTTTGAAAATCACTTTCAATTTTTGAAGAATATTCTCCTAATCCTGTGTTGGTAACAATAAGCTCTGTTGTATTTCCCCATATATCCGCCGTAAAATCATTATCACTATATAAATGATTCGTTCCCCTTTCTGTACTGCGAAAAATCGCATTAGTCGGCAACGACCAACCATATCCCACAATTGAATCAAATTGCCTCATATTACTGGAATACGATAAGCCAAGTTTTGGAGTAATTTCTGCTCTTCCCTGTGGCACCCAGAGAGGATAATTATATGAAGCAGCACCGGAAAACAAATCAACCTCAACCTTTTGAACATCCTTCAAAAAACTATCTGGACTTGAAACTAAAAGCGGTTCACTAGCCAAAATAGGATCAGGATTTGGAGCTGGAGCTGGGGCAGGACCAGGAGCAGGACCAGGGGCGGAGGGGACAGATAACGCCACAAGCATCTTTTCTTTTTCTACTATTTTTCCAGAAGACCCTTGAGCTCCATCATCCTGAGCAAAAACAAACACGTCAAAAAACCCAATTATTGAACTCATTACTATCAAAAAAATCAAAAAAATACTGAGAATTGATAAACCGACCTTTTTAATACCCATAAATCAATTTGTTAATTAACTTTGGGAAATTTATTTAAACATAAGCAATCTGAGCTACAATCATACTTTTTTAACTCTACCAATGTCAAACATTATCACGACAAAAATCATAAAGATTAAATAATCTCCAGAAATAACTCATGTACCCGATTATCACCCGTTAATTCCGGATGAAACGTAGTTGTTAAAATCTTCCCCTGTTTAACAAAAACAGGGGCACCCTCCAATTCCCCCAAAACTTCAACCCCTTCACTAACCGAAGTAATTTTCGGTGCCCGGATAAACACGCCTTCAAACTGTTCATCTGAAAAACCAGATTGGGATTTGTGATTTAAGGTTTGGGATTTCGAGAGTTTTATCGGAACGATAAAACTCTCCGCCTGCCTTCCGTACGCATTTCGCTCCACCTTAATATCTATCAACCCCATATCCGCCAGAACAATAGTGCCGGCACAAGTTCCAAGCATTGGTAGATTCGATTTCTGAATCGCTGTATATAAACCCTCTTCATGTAAAAACTTCAACATCGTCGTGCTTTCCCCTCCCGGAACAACTAGCCCATCAAGACTCTCAAGCTCCGAAACTTTCCGTATCTCTCGCACCTGCGCCCCAAGAGCACGAAGCACGTCACCGTGCTCTCTGAAAGCCCCCTGAATTGCCAGAACTCCGATCAGCATAATTACAAAATTACAGAAATATTTCTTTCCGCTCTCTCCGCTCTCTCAGTTTAGCGTTCTGCCATTCTGGTTTCTAAATCTTCAGCATTAATCCCCACCATCGGCTCTCCCAAATCTTCCGAAACTCGAGCCAGTACCTCCGGATCATTGTAATGTGTTACCGCTTTTACTATTGCTGTCGCTCTCTTTCCCGGATCACCGGACTTAAAGATTCCCGACCCTACAAAAACCCCCTCCATTCCCAACTGCATCATCATCGCCGCATCGGCGGGAGTAGCTATTCCACCTGCCGCAAAATTCACCACGGGAAGTTTCCCATCTCTCGCCACCTGCATCACCAAATTCTTAGACACTCGCTCCTGCTCAATAAACTCTTCTAATTTTGTAATCTCGTAATTTTGTAATTTTCTAATTTCCGAAGTTATCGCCTTCACGTGCCTCACCGCTTCCGCCACATTCCCCGTTCCCGCTTCTCCTTTTGTCCGAATCATCACCGCCCCTTCTTCTATTCTGCGTAATGCTTCGCCCAGATTGCGAGCTCCGCAAACAAAAGGAATTTTAAACTTACTTTTATCTATATGCGCCGACTCATCCGCCGGCGTCAGAACTTCACTTTCATCTACATAATCAACCCCAAGCGCCTCAAGTATTTGTGCCTCCGTAAAATGACCAATCCGCACTTTCGCCATTACGGGAATCGAAACCGCTTTCATAATTTCTTTTATCAGTTTGGGATCGCTCATACGAGCCACTCCTCCTTGCGCTCGAATATCTGCCGGTACCCGTTCCAAGGCCATCACCGCGCAAGCTCCCGCCTGCTCCGCAATCTTCGCTTGCTCCGCATTCACCACATCCATAATCACTCCGCCTTTGAACATTTGTGCCAAACCCGTATTGAGTCGTGATTGTTTACCTGATTTCTGATTCATATTTTTGATTCTAAAGAAGACGTCAGAGTTATAGTCTCTTAGAGAAAAACTCGCAAGAAAAAAATCTTAGAATGATAATACTCGAACCACCTCCTCCGCCGTAAACCTAACTCCTTTTTTCTTCTGTAGTCTATCCCCCGCCTTCCCCAGTTCCCGAACTGCCAAATATCCCGCCTTCTCTCCACTCATCCCCTGCGCCACTAATCCACCAACCACTCCCGCCAGCACATCACCGGTTCCACCCACCGTCATTCCCGCATTCCCGGTCCTGTTCAACTTGATCTGACCACTGGAACTCGAAACCACATCCACCTTCCCCTTCAAAACTGTCGTAACCTGAAATTTCTCCGAAATCTGTTTCGCAATCCGTTTTCTGAAAACTAGCTTTTCTAATTTTGAATCTTGAATTTTGTAATCTTGTAATTTTAAAATCCCCAGTGCCTCTTTAATATGTGGAGTAATCATGACTTCCCGATTAAAAATCCCCGAAATTCCCGCCAGTCCCTCCGCATCAATCACAAGTTTGCACGATGTCTTTTTGATTATCCGCCTAACCGCCTCAACTGTCGTCTTACGAGTACCCAACCCCATCCCCATCACTATAACATCCACCTTCTTCGCTAATTGAACAATTTCTGCCACATCGGAAACTCGCAAACACTCACCACCAAAAGTATTCACTATAAAATTAAGCGACCATTTCCGCGCCAACGTCTTCTGACTCTTCGGCACTACCAGTCGAACCAAGTCGACTCCACTGGCTTCCGCCCCCAGAGCGGCGAATATCGGCGCTCCGTGAAATTCTTCATTTCCGCCAATTACCAGAACCCGGCCATTGTCTCCTTTGTGTGAACTTTTCTTACGTCTGATATTCATGCGACAATTATAAACCAGCATTCAAATCCGCCCAAACACTTATTATTTCCTCCTACCCTCTTGCTTCCTGGCTCCTATTCCCCTGTTCCCCTACAAGCTACCAGCTAAAAAGCTACCACCTGAATCTAGCACTTGACTTCCTTGAGTGCTAAAATATAATACCTAAGCAAATCAGCTAATCATTCAGCTTAATCATTAGTTCTTAATCCTTAATTCTTACCCCATGGATCTCGGAAAAAAACTCCTCCCCCTCGAAGATCGCGTCGCGATCATGCCTCTCACTCAGGAGGAAAAAACCGTCTCAGGCATTATCATCCCCGATACAGCCAATAAAGAAAAACCCAACGAAGGAAAAATCATCGCCGTTGGCCCAGGCAAACTCGTTGACGGAAATCGGGTTCCCCCTGAACTTAAAATCAACGACACCGTTCTTTATTCCAAATATGCCGGTGATCCTATTGAAATTGATAACGAAGAAGTCATCATCATCTCCCAAGATTCCGTTCTCGCTATCATCAAAAAATAATCTTGTAATCTTCTAATTTTTAATCTTCTAATTTTTTAAAATGGCCAAACAAATTTCCTTCTCCGATGAAGCCCGACAGAAAATCCTCAAAGGAGTAGAACAACTCTACGATGCGGTTCGCATTACTATGGGGCCCAAAGGACGAAATGTTCTCCTCGACAAAAGTTTCGGATCCGGAACCATTACCAATGATGGCGTAACTATTGCCAAAGAAATAGATCTTAAAGATAAGTACGAAGATATGGGTGCTCAGCTTGTAAAAGAAGTGGCGGTAAAAACCAACGAAGTTGCCGGTGATGGTACTACCACTGCTATCGTTCTTGCTTACGCCCTCATTTCTGAAGGTATTCGCAACGTAACCGCCGGTGCTAATCCGATGGATATCAAACTCGGTATCAAAAAAGCTATGGAAACTGTAGTCGAAGAACTGCAAAAAATGTCCAAAGAAATTTCCACCAAAGAAAATATTGAACAGGTGGCCACTATTTCCGCTCAGGATCCGGAAGTGGGTAAACTTATTGCTGAACTGGAAGATCAGGTAAAAAACGGTGTAATCACCGTAGAAGAAGGGCAAACCATGGGTCTTTCCAAAGAAGTGGTGGAGGGTATGCAATTTGATAACGGGTATATTTCCCCTTACATGATTTCCGATACTACTCGCATGGAAGCCGTGATGGAAAATCCGCAAATTTTGATTACCGATAAAAAGATTGGATCTATCAAAGATCTTCTTCCTCTTCTTGAAGCACTCGCTCAATCGGGAAAGAAAGACTTGGTAATCATCGCCGAGGATATCGAAGGCGAAGCTCTTGCCACTCTTGTGGTAAATAAGCTTCGTGGTACTTTTAATACTTTAGCTATTAAGGCTCCGGCTTTCGGAGATCGAAGAAAGGAAATGCTTAAAGATATTGCTTCTCTTACCGGTGGTCGGGTAATTAGTGAAGAAGTTGGTCTGAAATTAGAAAGCACTTCTGTAGAAGACCTCGGTTCTGCCCGTAAAATCATTGCCAACAAAGACAATACCACCATAGTTGACGGAAAAGGTCGGAAAACAGACATCTCCGCTCGTATTGCCGAAATAGAAATTCTATTCAAAAAATCCACTTCCGATTTTGACAAAGAAAAACTTGCCGAAAGAAGAGCTAAGCTCACCGGTGGTGTAGCCGTTATCAAAGTGGGAGCCGCCACAGAGGTGGAATTAAAAGAAAAAAAACATCGTATTGAGGATGCTCTCAGTGCCACCCGCGCCGCTGTAGATGAAGGAATAGTAGCCGGTGGAGGTATTGCCCTCCTTCACGCCGCCAAAGCTCTGGAAGAACTCAAGGGAGGCAACCAAGATGAAGATACCGGAATTCAAATTGTAAAGAAGTCCCTTGAAGCACCCGTTTATCAAATCGCTCAAAACGCCGGCGTGGACGGTGTCGTTGTCGTCAGCAAGCTCAAAGAAAATAAAAGCGAAACCGAAGGATTTGATGCTCAGGTCATGGAATACACCGATATGATTAAAGCCGGTATTCTTGATCCTAAGAAAGTTACCCGCAGTGCTCTGCAAAATGCCGCCTCTCTGGCCGGAATTTTCCTCAC
>DAOVYC010000028.1 GCA_030635805.1 bacterium
ATTATCAACGTTTGTTTCGCTATCATTCTGGTCGTAGTGGCGTTTATCAACGTCGCCGGCTATGGGTCGGGAGAGGGAAATTATGCCCTCAAAAAATTCCTGCCCAAAATGGCGATAGCCCTTATTGCTATCAACTTTACGTTTCTGGGCGCCCGTGTGGTGCTGGACGTAAACAACGTCCTCACCACCGCTGTATTTGCTTTGCCCCAAAGCATTCCCGATATTGGTGAATATACCGCGGAAACTACTCAGCCACTCAAAATGTATGCCAAATACAGATGTTCTTTTAACAAGCAAGAAGTTGAAGATTGGAAGAAAGGTGATAACCTGGACGAAACTTCAAGCTTAGGAGGAAAAAAAGATGACGGTTTATATAAGCAGGGAACTCCGATAGGATCATTTTTCGATGTTTGTGTGGCGGATATTTCAGGGTCTAAAGGTATACCGGGAGCAGACAAAGATGGCCTGGTAGAAGTTGGTAATTTAAAACAGATCAACACCAGTAATTTTGTTTGGGTCATGGCCACTCGTTTTCAGGGTATCCAAAACATTGCCAAAGTGCCACTCGAAGCCAAAGACTGGGAGTCGCTTCTCATGAACGCCAACTTTGCTTTAATATTCGGGATTATCTACGCCGTGGCTTATCTGGCCATGTTTATTATCCTCTTGACCCGAGTTATCGTCCTCTGGATCTGTATCGCTCTCTCACCTCTCGTAGCTCTGGAAATACTGTTTCCGGAACTCATGGGTGAATTCAAAATAGGAGGTGAAGGCTTAAAAGCCACCTTTTTGAATCACGCTTTTGTTCCCCTCAAAATGGCCATACCTATGAGTATAGGATTTGTGATGATTTCACAAATGTCTTTGGTGGGAATGGGATCGTTCTCCAAAGAAATCCTTCTCACCGGTGGCGAGTTCACCCGCGACGGGTCCCTCCAACGTATTCTCTACGGCATTGCCAGTATCGCTCTCATCTGGATGGGTGTCTTCTCAGCCACCGAAAAAGTCCAGGGAAAACAGTTTGTGGAAAAGATCAAGGGAGGAGTGGAAGGTCTCGGAAAATTTGTTGCCAAAGCTCCTCTGCAATTAATTCCTATTGTGCCGGTGGCGGGAAAAGCCATCTCAATTTCTGCGCTTGGTTCCATGATGAAAACTATAGGAGTCACACCGGAACAGGCTTCCAGAGAAATGGGTACTGCGGCCGGTCAAAGACTGTTGCCCGGAGAGTTGGGCAGAAAAGCACGCGAATCCTTGCTGGCTGATCGCATCATAGAAGGAGGATTTAGACATGAGGATGTTCAGGCTTTTGCAAAAACACCTACAGACGATGCCGGAAAAAAATCAGCCGCCTTGAGAAAAATAATTGAAGAAGCTATAGATAAAGGAGTGGCAGGAGGTCTTACTAAAAGTGCAATTGAAGGGAGAACAAGTGGTGAACTTATAAGAGATCATAAAGACAAGATAAAACCTATCTTAGTGGAGCATTATAAGGTTGATTCAGACGTAGCCGAAGAATTCCTTGGCGGTGGGGAGAAGGAAGAGGGAGGGAAAGAAGGTAGCTATATTGCGACAGTCAGCGCTGGTGTGATCACTCTAAAAGACAGCAAGAATGAAAAATATACAGGAGCTGATAAGATTGAGGACGGTCTGAAAAAAGATAAATTAACAAAAGCGTCAGCCATTACTGCGCTCACAACAGGAGAAACGCTCACTCATTTCATAAATAATCCAGATAAACTAAAGGAATGGGAGGGTAGCACTATTGCGAGAGAGCTTGCGCATAAAATAGCAGGAGAGCTAGAATCAAATAAGTATAAAAAGAGTGATTCAGACAAGGCAAAGAAAATGATTATTCAACTAAAAACATTAGGGTCAGCAGTTGAGGAAAAAGACATTTTAGAGAGCAACTAAAAAACCAGCCTCCAGTTGTCTGAACCTTGATTCACCTGATTAAAAGATGGGGAGGATTATTTAGGGGGCTTCAGTTGTCTAGACCGAGGATTACGCAGATGGGGTTTCTTTTACGTGACATGAATTGCCTCGTACCGCTCCTCCCGCTCTTTCCGCTCCCTCCGCTCGTGAGCCCTAAAACTCTATCCTCCCAAAATTCTGCACAAAGAATACTTTACCATTCGGGGTTTTGTAATACCCAACCCCCAACTCTTTAAAATCAGGACTGAGAATATTGTCCTTGTGTTCATCCGACTGCATCCAGCCAAAATCACCGTAAATAACCTCATTGGTCAGATGATCTACCTCATAGGATGAGGGTTTCTCCCATTCCCAAATATTCTCACCCACCTTATAATTAACCCAGTTTCTATCCTCATAATATTTTTCCATTCTAGCCGTCGGATCTTCCCGTTTATTATTAATATGTCCAAAGAAATTATTCTCAAACATATCTTTGGCGTGAAGATAGGCCACTTTTTCCAGCACTTTATTATATTTTAACTCAGCCAGTCCTTCTTTTCTCCGCTCCTCATTCACTATATCCAAAATAGCCTGTTCATGTTCTCCCACCTCATTATTCAGTAAGACCAGGTGAATCATCTCTGCCATTTCTCCACGCGTTACCGCGTGGGACGCGTTCAAACTAGATGAAAAATCCAGATCATTGGCTTTGGCATATTCCAGATATTTTTCATACCATTCACCACTTTCATCGTAGACAGGGCTATCCAGCATTGTCGCAAAAACTATCTTATAAGCTTCCGCCGTATTTATCTCACTTCCCGCTCGAAAAGTGCCATCCGGATTACCCTCCACTATTCCTTTTCCTTTGGCATAACACACATACTTCGCAAACCATTCATTCCCTACATCACCAAAACAATCAGACCCAACAGCTTTGCCCGGATATTTTGCTTCGATAATTATCTTCGTAAATTCAGCCCGATTAATATTTTTTAAAGGCTGATAAGTCCCATCTTCATATCCTTTTACTATACCCAGATCAGCGATATGATTTATTGCTTCTCGATATCGAGTCCTGCTTTTTACATCTGCAAAGGAGGCGGAGGCGGAAGGTGTCAAAACACTAAAAACAAACACTAATCCGCAAACGATTGAGAGAAGTTTTTTCATGGTGAAAAACTGGATAAAGAATAAAAGAACAAGGAACAATGAATTGCATTTCCTGTTTTATGTTTTTGTGCCTCATGATTTCTGCTTCATGCTTCCTGCTTCAACTTTCAAAGCTTCTTGTCCGGGCTTTTTCTTTTCACCCCTCATTGTGTCCTTCGAGGCCTTGTGCGAAGAAGGACCTTCCTTCTTCCCCACCTCCTCCTCCTGAGCTTCCAAACTGGCTATCAGTGAAACGGAGGCCACTTGATCATCAGCAGAAAGTCTCATTAGATAAACACCTTGAGTAGCTCGTCCTTGAGTAGGAATATCTTTTGTGTTCAAGCGAATAGTTTGTCCCTTATTAGAAATAATGATCAAATCTCCATCCACTCCATCCAGCATTTTAGCCCCAACCACCTTACCGGTTTTACTGGTTATATTGGCGGTTTTCACTCCCGTTCCGCCACGAGACTGGAGACGATATTCATTTGCTTTGGTGGATTTACCCATTCCGTTTTCCATAATTACCATTATTCTTTCTTTTTCAGGATCCTGAACAATCCCCATGTCTACCACATAATCCTCTCCCTTCAGACGGATACCACGCACTCCTTGAGAAGCTCGTCCCATTGATCTTACTTCATCTTCTTTAAATCGAATTCCTTTTCCACTGGAGGTAACCAGCATCACCTGCTCCTTGCCGGATACGGGCATTACCCATTCCAGACCATCTCCCTCTCGAATTTTAATGGCAATTAAACCGCTCTTACGTACATTTTCAAAATCAACTATTGGAGTTTTTTTCACATATCCTTTTTTGGTTCCCATAATAAAGCATTCACCTTTCGGCAATTTTGATTTTACCGTAATCATAGTACTCACTTTCTCCTGTGGCTGAAGTTGCAAGAAGTTAACAACTGCTTGTCCCTTCGCTGTCCTGCTCGCCTGAGGGAGCTCATAAACGGGCAAACGGAAGACCCTTCCCATATTTGTGAAGAAGAGCATAAAGTTATGATTGGTTGTATATACCAGATGAGTAATCTCATCTTCTTCCTTGGTGGTAGCACCAATAATTCCTTTCCCGCCACGTCTCTGAGTGCGAAAAGCTATCGGGTTCACTCGTTTGATGTATCCTTCACGACTAAGTGCCACAACCATCGGTTCATTTGGAATAGTATCCAGAGCGCTAAATTCACCTATTGGATTTGGATTTATTTTTGTTCTTCTTTTATCCCCAAATTTTTCCTTCATTTCTAATAATTCTTCTTTGATAACTCCCAAAATCTTCTTTGGATCAGCCAGAAGTTCTTCCAATTCCCCGATTAAAATTAGTTTTTCTTTCAATTCATCTTCAATCTTTTTTCTTTCCAGCCCGGCCAAAGTACGAAGAGGCATCTCCAGGATCGCCTGAGCCTGAAGATCAGAAAATTTAAATTTCTTCATCAAATTCCTCTTGGCATCGTCTTTATCTTTGGAAGCTTTAATCGCTTTGATAATCTCATCAATATGATCCAAAGCTTTTTTAAGCCCCTCCAGAATATGAGCTCGGGCCTTTGCAACTTTTAAATCGTATTCAGTTCTTCTGGTCACTACCTCTTGCCTGTGTTTGATAAAATATTCCAAACAGGATTTTAGATTCAAAAGATGTGGCTGGATTCCATCCACCAAGGCAATCATATTCATATTAAATGAACACTGCATTGGAGTGAACTTAAACAGTTTATTTAAAACTTTTTTTGGATAGGCATCACGCTTGAGCTCTATAACTATTCTCACCGGCTCCTTCAAATTACTTTCATCGCGAATATCAGAAATACCTACAATCTTCTTAGCATGTACCAGTTCCGCCATTTTTATAATCAAGTTTGCTTTATTCACCTGATAAGGTATTTCAGAAACGATAATTCTGTTTTTACCACTTTTAGTCTCTTCAATATCTGCAACCGCCCTCATTTTTATTCCGCCACGACCCGTAGAATACATTTCCCTAATGGCATTTATATCATAAATTATACCGGCGGTAGGGAAGTCCGGTCCTTTAATAAATCCCATTAAATCCTCAATTGTTGCTTCAGGATTTTCCATTAGGTGGATAGTCCCATCCACTACCTCATTCAGATTATGAGGTGGAATATTAGTGGCCATTCCTACGGCAATGCCCACTGTCCCGTTCAAAAGTAATTGTGGTACTTTAGCCGGAAGGACTTTTGGTTCCATTTGATTACCATCGTAATTAGGCTGAAAATCAACAGTTTCCTTATTAATATCAGCCATCATTTCGTCGGCCATTTTGGTCATTTTTGCCTCGGTATACCTCATTGCCGCCGCACTATCACCATCGATACTGCCAAAGTTACCCTGCCCATTCACCAGCGGATAGCGCAAAGAAAAATCCTGTGCCATACGAACCAAAGTGTCATACACGGCAGTATCACCATGGGGGTGATATTTACCAATAACTTCACCAACTACCGTAGCGGACTTTCTGAATTTCGCGCTTGAAAACAAGCCTGTACTGTACATAGCATAAAGAACCCTTCTGTGTACCGGTTTCATCCCGTCGCGAACATCCGGAAGAGCACGAGAAACTATTACACTCATCGCGTAATTCAGATAACTGGTCTCCATCTCATCCACAACGTCACGTTTTTTAATTAATCCATCATTGCCGGCAATCTTTTTGCTGCCATCAGCAAAAATTTCTTCTTGAGTGTCTTCATCCTGCTTTTCAGAATCATCCGGCTGAGGAGAAGGGGCTTTTTCTTTCTTGTTATTTTTTGGAATTTTCTTATTTGGTTTATCTTCAGCACCTCCTTTTGTTGTTTTTTTTGGCATAATTAAAAAGAAAATGGGTCAAAAAAGCAGAGAGACTATAGCAGAATCCCTGTTGCGAAGCAACAGGAATAGGAGCGGAAAGAGCGGCAGGAGCGGAAAGAGCGGCAGGATGCGATCAGTAATCTTGTAATCTTGAATTTTATAATTTACGATGTAATTCGTCATTCGTAATTTGTAATTTAGATGAAGACCACCCTTCTCACCCTCACTCAAGGATTTTTTGCCCTCTTTCTTTTTTCCATCCCCCTCCAGGTTCGTATCCTTATCCATGATACTGCCGCTTACGAAAACGGTCTTTTTTCCGAGTATCTTGCCGGATTTGTTTATATCTCGGATATTTTTCTAGTTCTCTCCGGTATTTTTTTTGGCATCTATCTTCTTCTTACTCATCATTTTCATGACGTCTCTTTCGGTAACAAAAATATTCTCAAAATTCTTGGTCTCATTATTCTCGCCTCCCTTATTCCTCTCATTTGGGCTCAATTTCCGGGACTGATTTTGAAAGACATTTTTCACTTATTTGAATTTGGCCTAATTTATATTCTTATTCTCAACATCCCCGTAGATATAAAAGTCTGGCTTCGTATCATTATCTTTTCCGGCTTATTTCAAGCCATCATTGCTGCTTTTCAATTCTTATTTCAAAGAGATCTCGGTCTCCAATTTCTTGGAGAAAAAGTTTTGGAAAAAGGTCAAACGGGCATAGATCTTTTTGCCTGGCAGGGGAGTGAAATTCTTCGAAGTTTCGGTACTCTTTCACACCCCAACGTTCTCGCTGGTCTTCTCATCATCACCCTCTTCCTCGGTGCCATTTATCTCCACGAGAAACATGAAATTTCTAGCTTCGAAAATTCTAAAAAACATTCGTCTAGATTCGTTCAATTCGTTAAATTCGCGTTCCTATCTCCCGAAAACTCAAAAACTTATCTTTCTTTTTTTCTGTTTTTGGGTCTTCTTGTCACTTTCTCCCGTGGTGCCTGGATTGCTCTAATTATCGGCATTATTATTCTCTTCAAATCTTTCAAACCAAAGTGGTTTAATATCAAGCATATTTATTTAATAGGCATAATTTTTCTGGCTGTTTCCACCGTTTTTCTTACCTCCGTTTTCAATAAAGATGTTTATCGGGTTCGTCTGGAATTAATGGATATTGGCAGTAAAACTCTTATCGAAAATCCGCTTGGAGTGGGCTCTTCTCATTTCACCTTAGACATGCAAGACACCGCCGGCAAAGTTCTCAAGCCTTACGAACACCAACCCGTTCACAACATCTTCATGATGGGGGCCGTTGAAAACGGTTTTCTCGGTCTGATTCTCTTCATCGCCCTCTGGTATTTTATCTACCAAGAAATTCACAAACATAAAAATGAACCCGAAGGAAAAATTTTCTTCAGTCTCTTCCTAATCCTCTTCCTTCTCTGGAATATCGATCACTATTTCTACGATACCTACGCCGGACAAATGATTTTCTGGGTTACTGTCGCTCTTATGAGTGCTACGTTTCAAAGACACAAAAAACCGGCATGATATAGTACTCCCGCAACTTGCAGTTTTTGATTTTTTATTTTTTATATTTTATTTTTTTAAAGACGTATGTCCTTAAAAATCGGCATTACCGGCCTTCCCAACGTAGGAAAATCAACCTTGTTCAACGCCCTTACTCGTTCCAAAGGAGCCGATGCGCAGAACTATCCTTTTTGTACTATCGA
>DAOVYC010000065.1 GCA_030635805.1 bacterium
ATGCCGGTAATAATTTGGTTACTGGAGATGCCATCTTTACCATTACTACCGGTACCAACGATTTTGTTGTCGATAGTGCCGACTGGAATGTTACGGCTGATACAGTTCAGCTGATTATAATGTTGTTGATATCCTGGCTTCCAATGCTGCCTATACAGGCTCAATTCTTGAGATTAACGCTAATGAGGAAGACACGGGAGCGTTCAACTTTATTAAATTGATTTCCGATGTTGACGGAGCTTCCGATACTGAACTTTATGTTGACCAGGACGGAAATGTTTATACGGACGGATTGTTGCAAACCGGTTCGGATGGAACAGATGGTTCACTTAAGATCTTCTCTGAACAAGGTGGAACAGACTTTACTTACACTATCAATCCACACGCGGCGGCAACGCAAAACGTAACTTTGACACTTCCCGCTGATGATGGGACATCGGATCAGGTACTCACTACCAATGGAAGTGGGGCCTTGAGCTGGAGTACGGCCGGTGGGGGGAGCGAGGTATTCGATAGTGGAACCACGGGTGCTACAAGTTCCGGAATGGTCACAACAAATTTTAATTCCACATATACTTCCGCCCCGATAGTTGTGATTACTCCAACCTCTGCGGCAAATTACGGTAATGCTAAGCAATGGCCTCATGTCTCGGCTACTTCAACCACAAGTTTCACAATAACCGCAAATGTTATTTACGAGGGAGCAACTTTTAACTGGATAGCTATAGGTGGATAGTAGAGACGGGGTGGATAGTAGAGACAGGTCATGACCTGTCTCTACTCCAACAGGCCACGGCCTGTCTCTGCTTTCTACGAGATAAACAAAAAAGCCTAATCGAATTTACTTGATAAGCGAGATAAACTTACAAGTAAGCGAGTGGGGATTTTTTGACACCACCGATGCGAACCTCGAAATGAAGATGAATACCGGTAGCCCCGTATACCCGACCCGTATTACCCATTTTACCAATGATTTGTCCTCTTGCCACTTCATCGCCAACTTTTACGGCGAGGGTCTGCATATGAGCATAAAGGGTCTGCATTCCGTTTCCGTGATCGACAATGATATGATTTCCATATCCTCCATTCCAGCCGAATGAAGCCTTGATGACTTTTCCTGAATCAGCCGTAAAAATAGGAGGGCGGTTTCTGTTACTGATATCGATAGCATAATGCCCTCTTCTGAATCCCTGGGAAATTTTTCCCTGAGTGGGCCAAACTAATTTTTTTCCCGACTCTGTATATTTGATGTTTGAAATGGCCCCGAGATTTTGGGCTACATATGTTGTTCTCGCTTCTTCTTCCGCCCCGGGGAGGACAATGTAGCTTCCGGCTATAAGAGAATCTTCTTCCAGCTCATTGTATTTTCGAATCTCTTCTTCTTCAATTTTATATTTTTTGGCAAGACTTTTTACTGTATTCCCTTTGATTACCTTTTTGATAATACCGTCAACTGTCGGAAAGGTGAGTTTTTGTCCTACTTTTAAATAATTTCTGTTCCAAAGACTTGGATTGGCGTTCATTACGGTGGTGCTACCAATACCAAATTGAGAAGCTATTTCCGAAATTGTGTCCCCGTTTTGAACTTCGTAAGTGACAATCCCCTTCATGCCACGATAGTCCGGTTTTACCGTGGAGGTTCCCGGATTATATACGAAACCGGAATCGATATCGGCAACGTATATGTAGTCGTTGTTTTCGTATTCGTACGCGCTGGCAAAATTGGATCCGCCACCAATGGTAAGCAAGTTCGGTCCTATGCTGGAAAGCATAATTCCCGCTATAACCACCGACGCGCATTTTCTCATGAACTTTCTTCCGAGATATCTGTGCTTGAAAGAAATAGAATTATCTCTTTCCGCTTCCTGTACTCCCTTGAATGCTCCAAGCCGGGCGGTATTCCTTCGACGGTTTATGCCAAACAGACTACAGAATTGACGGCGAAGTTTTCTTCCGCTTCTCCTGCGAGAGTGGTGACTGGAGTGATGGTATGAGTTTCCGATAAAATCTAATTATTTATTACAAGATTATTTATTACAAGATTAGAATTTTCTGACTCAATAATGAGCGAGAGCGAATGTTTTAATCTTGAATTTTTAATTTTGAATGATTATTTCCTTTTACCTTTTAATCAGCTTATCTAATTTCCTGACTCTTTTCAACTTCTGTATTTGACTCGAATCCTATTCTATTGTTTTCTATAATTTAGTCAATGAGTACTTTTAGTGCTTAAAGGCTCTCATTCCTGTGAATACCATAGCTATACCATATTCATTACATTTCGCAATTACTTCCTTATCCTGAACAGATCCACCGGGTTGGATAATAGCGGTAATACCTGCCTTGTGTGCTTCTTCAATATTGTCTGCAAATGGGAAAAAGGCATCACTGGCGAGAACCGAACCCTTTGATCGACCTTCTGATTTGCGAATAGCAATTTCCACCGCGTCTACGCGGGACATTTGTCCGGCGCCTACGCCAACGGTTGCCTGCGCTTTGGCAAGAACGATGGCGTTGGATTTGACGTGTTTGACAACGTTCCAGGCGAACATTAAGTCTGAGAGCTGTTCTTCGGTAGGCTGGGTTTTGGTAGGAGCGGAGGGAGCGGAGGGAGCGGAGGGAGCGGAGGGAGACTGCGTGAGGAAACCGCCGGAGATTTTTTTGATATCGGCTTCTTGAATCGGTTTGATCTTTCCTGTTTCGAGTAAACGAATATTCTTTTTCTTTTGAAGAATAGTGAGGGCGCTTTTGTCGAATGACGGAGCGACAATAACTTCGACGAAGATTTTTTGCTCTTCGATCTCTTTGGCGATCTCTTCGGTACACTTTTGATTCATGGCGATGATAACGCCGAAAGCCGAACGCGGATCGGAGGCGTAGCCTTTGCGGAAAGCCTCCAGTAAATTGACGTCCGCGCCAACACCGCAAGGGTTGGCGTGCTTGATAAACGCTACCGCCGGAATGCTGAATTCACGGACAAGGCCGAGGGCGGCATCGGTATCATAGTAATTCAGAAAGCTCATCTCTTTGCCGTGAAGAACTTTGGCGTTGGTGATAAGCCCGCCAGCTTGATCTGACTGGAGAGAATCTCTCCAAACTGATCCGAGCAAGTGAGGATTTTCTCCGTAACGAAGATCTGAAATCTTCTCGGCGAAAAATCCGCGATACTGACCATCGGAAAGATAGCGAGCGATAGCGGCGTCGTACTTGGCGGTTTGCCAGAAAACTTCTCGGGCCAGTTCCCTCCTGGTATTTTCGCTGATTTGCCCTTTGTTTACTTTAAGTTCTTCGAGGATGATTTGATAATAATCCGGATTGGAAATTACGGTAACGTGTTTGTGATTTTTGGCGGCGGAACGAATCATACTCGGTCCACCAATGTCGATATTTTCAATAACTTCTTCAAAATCCGCTCCTTTGGCAACAACTTCTTCAAAGGGATAGAGATTAACCACGACCATATCGATCATCTCGATGTTGTTGCGCACCGCCTCTTCCATGTGTTTTTTATTTTCACGAAGACTGAGAATGCCACCGTGAATACGGGGATGGAGGGTTTTTACCCGACCATCCATCATTTCCGGAAAGCCGGTGTACTCTTCAACCGCCGTAACTTCGAGACCTTCTCTGGAGAGCAGATCCAGAGTTCCACCGGTGGAAAGAATTTTGGCAGAGTACTTTGTCTGTAGTTCTCGAGCAAATTCGACAATGCCGGTTTTGTTGTAGACGGAGATTAAAACTTGCATGGGATGGGATTATTAAGATCTGTAAGACGCTTAGTTCGGTAAACTCACTACTTTGTGAGACGCTTGGGATAATTAGGAGGGCTACAATGGAACACGAATTAGTTTTGACCCCCCTTAGTCCCCCCTCCTTGAGGGTGGAAACATTTTTATCTCCCCCTTTGTGAAGGGGGATTTAAGGGGGTGAAGCTAGAACTTCTGAATTACAAATTGTAAATTGGATATTGTTTCTTGAATGTAAATTGTGAACTGTAAACTTGTGCTCAACTTGATTGAGTATTGTAAATTCTAGCTGCTCATCGCTTATTACTTGTAGACACTAGATGTTGTATATCGGGTAACAGTATGACGCTAAATCGATGAAAAAACAAGCGTTCATATGGTTCAATATTACTAATTATTGTCAATCTCTGTAGAATTGATAAAGGGGTGTTTTTCTGCTATAATTAGGCGATAATAGTAATTTCTCCATGACTAAAGAAAACACTTCGCCCAACTCGAATGAGAATAAAATCAGTTTGAAAAAACTGGTGGAAGAGT
The DNA here is from genome assembly GCA_030635805.1 of bacterium. GTDB lineage: Bacteria > Patescibacteriota > Gracilibacteria > JAUYGZ01 > DAOVYC01 > DAOVYC01. The sequence continues at coordinate 4,284 of DAOVYC010000065.1, forward strand.
CTGGAGTTATGAATCAACACCCGGAGGAGCAAAAGCGTCTTCTGGATAAACTGGGAAGTTTTTCTGATGAGAAGAGGACTCAGCTACGGGAAGTTTTTGAGAATGAAAAAGAGAAAAGGGCGGAGCTGGACGCGGAAGGAGAGAAGTTGATAAATGAAGCTGAAGTCAAGATTAAGGACTTTAAGAAGGGGAAAAAGCGAAATGAAAGGAAAAGGGCGGAGAAAAAGGAGAGATTTACAGAAGAGAAATTTGCCAAAGATCTTTTAACAAAACTTGATTCACTTGAATAAACCATGAGTTTATTTCATTATTTCAAATCGTATTCGGAAAACTCTTTTTTGCCGAAGAGGCTGGTTTATGCGGAAGGGAAAAACGTTCCTAAAACTCTTGGGGAAAAATTTGGAGCAGAAAAAGCAAAAGAAATAAAAGAAAATCTTCAAGAATTAGATGAGGAAGGAATAACATTATTAAGAAACAAAATTACTAATGAATTGAAGGAGAATTTGACCACTGAAGAAAAAGATGATTTAGAAGCGATAAAAAATAATCTTAACAGGAATGCTAGTATTTTAAATCAAAAATATGAAGCACTTAGCACGGATACTCTTGAAAAACTGGAAGATATTTTGGATGGAGATAATATTATTGAAGAAGCCGGAGCAGTTGCCGAAGAAGGTTATGAAGCTGTTAAGGAGGCCGGTGAAGACGTGGC
>DAOVYC010000055.1 GCA_030635805.1 bacterium
ATAGGAATCAGCAACTCAAACTTAAGACATGTAAAATAAAGGATATAACACTGGTCTTAAATTTCTAGAGCTTACTGCTTATTAGCTTACTGCTTACTACTTATGAATATATTGATAACCCGTTTCCCCTACATTTCCGCTCCCGGCGGAGAAGAATGGCACACTATAGAATTAGCTAAAGCTCTCAAAAAAAAGGGGCATAAAATATTTTTTATGGGCAGTTGTAATGTCCTTCTTAAAATGTTTGAAAATGAGAATTTCCCCACAAAAAAAATATGGGGCGGAAAAATGGTTGTCACTCCAATTGAATTGATAAAGTTTTTTATCCTCTGGTCTTTCATCTCCTGGAACCTCGGAAGACACTTCAGAAAATTTGTAAAAGAAAACAAAATTACCCATCTCTATTGCCTATCATTAAATGAAAAAATTCTCCTCACTTCAATTGCAAAAAAACTGGGAATAAAAACGGTCTGGGTAGAACATCAACAAATTAGAGGATGGCTCACCAAAAGCCCTTTAAAAAAGATTTATAAAAAATGGTCTAGACACGTAAAAATTATTCCCATTAGTCCTTGGAATAAAAAAAGATTAAAGGAAATTAGCATCAATAAAAAAAATATAATTGAAATACCAAACGGAATCGAGCCCCTTGGAATCAGGAAAGAAAAAAAACATCAAAAGAAGTTCAAGATTGGATGTGCTTCCAGACTTATTCCCAAAAAAGGAATTAATCAGGTTGTTAGGGCCGCCGCAATTCTCGAAGAGGTCAACAAAAATATCTCACTTGATTTTACAATCATTGGAGAAGGTCCCGAGAAAGAAAATCTAAAACGTCTCGCCAAACATCTCGACCTCAAAAACATTTCTCTACTTGGAAGACTGGAAAGAAATAATTATAAAAAAGAATTTCTCTCTTTTGACATCTTTATCCTTCCTTCCCTGGATAGGTCTGAAACTTTTGGACTGGTTGCCGCTGAAGCTATGGGCTCCGGTATCCCCGTTATCTTAACCAACGTTTGCGGAATAGCCTACTACCTAAAAAATAAAAAAAACGCCATTATTATTCCTCCCGGGAATAATGTTCTTCTTGCCGAAAAAATTTTAGAACTTACCTCCGACAAAAAACTCTATAATAAACTGGTTTCGAATGGGAGGAAAATAGTCCAAAAAAAATTCTCCTTTGATACAATGGTAAACGCTTACGAAAAAATACTGAAAAACTGATCCGCGTTCCATTATAACCCTTCCTGATTCCTTATTCATTATTCCTTATTCAATGAAACTTTTGTTTATCGACCCGGCCGACATTGTCGGTGGCGCAGAACTATTTACCGCAGACCTGGTCCGGAGCTTGAATAAAAAATATGAAATTCATATTCTTACCGGAGAAAATAGGAAGTACCGTAACAAGTTCCCAAAATCAAAAGTTATTTTCCATACTCAAAAACTACCTCGTCTCAAACCAATCTCACCCATCACCGTAGTTAAGTTTTTTTATACCAAGAAAAGAATTCAGAAAAAAATCAGGGAAATTAAACCGGATATCATTATCACAAATTCCATCCGCAGTCATATCCTCCTCAGCCCTTTAGCAAAAAAAATAAATCTCCCTCTCGTCTGGATAATTCATGACGATACTTTCCCGGCATGGCTCCTTAAAAAACTTATTCATATTCCCAGGAAAATTTTCACCTGCTCGGGTTTCATAAAAAACCGGGTCCTGGAAAATTCCAAACCGGAATGGAAATCAAAAATAGAAGTGTTGTACAACGGAATCGATCTGGAAAAAATTAAGCGGTTCAAAATCAAAAAAAATAATTCGAACCAAAAAAATGTTGGCCTGGTGGGCAGGCTTGTTCCCTGGAAGGGACAAGAAACTTTCCTTAGAACCGCAAAGGAAATAATAAAAAAAAGGAAAGATATTCATTTTTCGATAATTGGTAAAATCGAAAAAACAAATGAATCTGAAAAATATCTGAAAAAACTCAAGAAGCTAATCGGCAAATGGAATATTCAAAAAAATGTAACAATCAAAACCAACGTCAAAGACCTCCCTTCGGAAATGCAAAAACTGGACCTTCTTGTCCACGCCTCCCTTACTCCAGAGCCGTTCGGTCGGGTAATTATTGAAGCCATGGCTCTCCATATCCCCGTAATTGCCGGTAATCTGGGTGGTCCAAAAGAAATAATTGACGATTGTGTCGACGGTTTCCTCGTCAACTCCAAAAACATAAAATTACTAATGAAAAAAATAGAACAACTACTGGACGATGAAAAGCTTAAAAAGCTTTTCATCGAAAACGCCTACACCAAGATTGAAGAAGAATTCAATCTCCAGCTCATTACTCAGAAATTCGAAAAAGCCATCTCCAGAATCTAGCCCCACTCCCTTTTTTTACTTTTTCCTTTTTACTTTTTCCTTCTTCCTTTTCCCTTCCTTATTCCTAATTCATTATTCCTTCTTCATTTTTCTTTTTTCCTTTTTACTTTTTCCTTTTTACTTTTGAACAAATACACCCACCTCTCCATTGCGGAAGATGAATTCGACTTTCATAACAAAGGAATTCTCACCGAACTGGATATCCGGGATATGGCTCATGATTTCCTCTGGCAAGCTTATCAAAGACATCTCTATAAGGTACGCATTATTACCGGAAAAGGCCTTCACTCAAGTGAAGGACCGGTCATTAAACCAATTCTCCAGCAATACATCCCCACTCTTCCTTTCGTAAAACAAGTCATCACCGCCAAATACAACGAAGGAGGCTCCGGCGCCCTCGACATTATCTTAGAACAGAACAACTAGTGCCTCATCTCAATAATCCTAAGTGTCCTACGGTTCTTACAGATCCTGAGCCTGTTGAACTATCCGAATACTCTTGACCCGATCTTTCCCAAATAATTCTTGCAGACTCCTAAGTATAGTATGAAGTGATATTTGTAACTTCTGTGCCGCGGAAGATCCGCTGACGGATACCCAAAGAACATTGTTTTTTAGGTATTTTGCCGTTGTTTTACCTGCCAATTTATCTCCACAACACTTTTTTACTACCTCTTCATAGGCATGACACACATGAGCGGCCTCAAACTCACCCTGTAAACCATATTTCGCCTCAACCCGTGAAAATACACTCTCTATTGAAGAAACTGCCATAAAACGTAAATAAGAGGTTATAACTATAGGTAAATAGTCTTCTAAAATCAAAGATTTCCCGTCAAAAGTTCATAATTATGAAGTAACACGTATGAGGTAACACAAAAGAGTGTTCAAAAAGTGACAGATGCAAGGCAAAAAGCAAATTTTGATCGCAGTGTACACAAAGTACTCGAGAAACAAAATTTGCTTTTTAACGTAGCAGATGGTGCTTTTTCAACACTCTCATAAAAAAACCACTCTGTTTTCACAGAGTGGTTTATAGTTACGACACTGGAGGAAACTATCGAACAGCATCCTTAAGACCCTTGCCGGCTTTGAATGCTGGCAATTTCATTGCAGGAATCTTGATCTTTTGACTTGGGTTTCGTGGATTAACTCCGGTTCGTGCCGCTCTTTTGCTAACACGGAAAGTACCAAAACCAGTAACAGTTACGGTATCTCCTTTTTGAAGAGATTTTGTAATGGCACTGAGAACTGCTTCAAGAACATCACCGGCAGTCTTTTTGGTTACACCAGCTGTAGAGGCTGCTGCATTGATTAAATCTTGCTTTGTCATTGAATATTGGGTTAATGATAAAGCTGAGTCCATTATGTTCAAGACACTCCGTAAGTCAAGAATTTCCCCTTTAAAAAGGCTTTTAGGGGATTGACTACAAAAATTACTCGAAATAATGGCTTAAACAAGACGAATACTAGTATTCCTTTATTTAAAGCGGTTTTCTGGAGCTTTAATACTACGCAATATTACATAAAAAAGTAAACCCCATTTAACTCCAAAAATACCCCACAATCCCCTTTCTGGGACTTATTACCTATTATTTATTACTTATTACTTATTCTTAGTTCTTAATCTTGTAATTTTGTAATCCTTTAATTTTGAATCTTGTAATCTTGTAATCTTTTAATTTTGTAATTAGTTTGACGAAATCAGCCAAAAAAACTACCCTAAAATAGCGATTTTTTAATAAAAAAGTTGTGAACAATCTGTACACAAGTTGTGAACAGAAATTGAGATTATCTTTTGCTTAAGAAAAATAAGCTGATAAAAACAAAAAATAAATTTGATCTATATTTTTATTCAATCTAGAAAAAAAATCTAATCACATGAAAGATAAAATTCACATTCCCGTACTTATTAAATCCATTATATCGAATATAGAAGAATTTGGCATAAATAAGCCAAAAATAGTTGATGCCACTCTTGGCTTGGGAGGCTATATTAAAAATATTATCGCCTCGGGAATAGGTGGCTCATTTCTGGGGATTGATTGTGACAAAGATAACTTGGAAGAGGCTAAAAAAAGACTTTGTAAAGAAAGAGAGAATATAAAATTTAGTCTTGGAAATTTCCGAGATATATCAGAGATATTAAAAAAAAATCACTTCGAAGATGCCGACATTTTTTTATTTGATTTAGGACTGTGTTCAACCCATATCGACGATCAGGAGAGGGGCTTCTCCTTCCAGGCGGAAGGCCTTCTTGATATGAGATTCTCTAAAGAACAAGATGGTTCCGCCTATGATTTTATTAATTTTACAAATGAACAGGAACTTGCCGATATTATCTATAAATACGGAGAAGAAAGGCTTTCTAGGCACATTGCCAGTGAAATTATTAGACGTCGTAAGATAAAAAAGATAGAAACCACCAAAGAACTGGCCAATCTTATTCAAGATGTTTACAGCCACAAAGGTATAAAAAGAAGTAAAAGACACCCCGCCACCAGAACCTTTCAGGCTCTGAGAATAGCTGTTAATGATGAATTGGGTGCTTTAGAACAAGGATTATCCGATACAATCGGTATCGCAAAAACAGGAGTTCGAATATTTGTGATCTCCTACCACTCTCTTGAAGATCGCCTCGTGAAAAACATTTTCCGCAAAGCTAAAAAAGAGGGTAAACTAAAACTGATTAACAAGAAAGTCATCACTCCTTCTGCTCCCGAACTGGCGGAAAACCCCCGATCCCGCAGTGCCAAACTCAGAATCGCCGAAAAACTGTAGTCCCTAGTCTCTAGCCCCTGGAATGATCAATATTTCCAAAAAATTCGAAAGACCCAATAGAAGATCCCCTCTTAGTCGACGGATTTACATTAGCTCAAATACACTAATTGGGGCTCTTATTATCCTGATTGTAATTATCAGTATGTTCTATCTGGTTGAATTCAA
>DAOVYC010000036.1 GCA_030635805.1 bacterium
GGTTTTTGCGGCCTCAAGAAATTTAAAGGATTTTCCATGAGTTTTTCTGCTAAGAATTTCAAAAGGCACAAAAAACTCAACATGCGCATTATTTTTTTCACGTTTTTGAAAACACTCATAGGCACTTCCGTACCAATTTTTCATACGCATTTCATGCGTCATGATACGAATTTCAACCAAAAAACCACCTTCGGTAATAATCTTGGTGTGATACGCTCTGTATCCATTGTCTCTTGGGTTACTGATATGATCCTCTTCTCTCTTTATGCGGGTTTTCCACGCCCTATGAATCAGACCAAGCACTAAATAACAATCATCTTCATTATCAACACATACATGAAGAGTAAGATAATCATTGAGTGTAATGATATTTTTCTCATCCAGTGCTTTTTTTAAAGAAAAAATACTACGATTATACGAATACATCGTCCGAATAACCCCATTTTTATCTGTATTTTGCAGTCTTCTCATCACCTGAGACACTATCTCACCAAGACAGTCACTCTTATCCGCAAGAAAAGTACAAATTTTCTTATTTTCATCGGGAAAAATATAAGGAAAGCATAGATTTTCCAACTCATGTTTCATTCTCCATATTCCTAAGCGAGCCGCCATCGGAACAAAAACGGAAAGTGTTTCTTGGGCTTTTCGATACCGTCTGACAGGACTTTTCACCGCGTCGAGCGTTTGCATATTATGCAAACGATCCGCAAGTTTTATAAGAATAAGACGAATATCCTGCTTAGCCTCCCTAAATGTTTTACGAATAGTTTCCGCATCAGCCGCCTTATAAGGTAATTCAGCTTTATAATGAGCATATTCACTACTAACACATTCATTGATTTTCGTAACCCCCTCAACAAGATCAGCAATCTTTTCTCCAAACTCACTCTTCAATTTTTTATAAGACACCCTATCGGAATCTTCCAGTACATCATGGAGAAGTACTGTGATAATAGTATCTTCGCAAACATAATATTCAGTCAAAATAAGAGCAACCGAAAGCGGATGTACAATATACGGATCACCACTCTCACGAAATTGACCATCGTGAGCTTTAAGAGAAAATTCAAAAGCACGCCTCAGTTTTTCCTTATCAAAACGAGGATTGTAAGAACTAACCTTCTTAGAAAGACTTAAAAAGAGATCTTGAACACAAACATCGCTCTTTTTAAAAGGCTGTTGTTCTGAGGTTGTCATACGCACTGCTATATACAGTACGACATATTATCAGAATTCTGTAAAAACTACAAAATTAGATTAAGATAGCTTTTTCCAATACCCTTTCCCAATGAATCTTTCTTGAAGCACTGTTATTCAATATATATTTAAGATTATTTAAGGCTATTCTTTTTGAATCATCGGAATCCTCCCCCGCTTCTTCTGCGATTGTTATTTTTATAAATTCTCTTACAAATTTTGTAATTTCATCAACATCATTTAGTACCTCTACCGCCTTTTTAACAATTAACGATGGATCTTCAGTGTTCTTCAGCTCCTCGGACAATTCAACAAGGGTTAGTTGTCTTGGCGTTCCCATAATTTTTCATAATTAGTATATGGATACATATTAACATGTTTTTGTATTTTTTTCAGATATTTCGATTTTTTTAAAGTACAAAAAAACAATCTTGACCAAAAAACAAATATCGTATACCTTGTTGACCTATTCAGTCCACTTTCCCTCACCCTGAACCGTAACCAAAGGCTTCTGATTCAGTAACCTGTTTCCAGCTCCCTGTTCCTCTACAAGCTACCAGCTACAAGCTACAACCTAGTCCCCATGCAACTAAACAAAAAAACAGAGTACGCCATTCTCGGCACTCTCTACCTCGCCGGCAGACCGCAAAAAGGATTTATCAAGATCGCCGAAATTAGCAAGAAAGGCAATTTGCCAAAAGCCCTTATGTTAAAAATCTTCAACAAGCTGGTCCAACATCAGATCTTGAAATCTAAACCGGGAATCAATGGCGGCTTCACGCTCAATAAATCTCCAAAGGAGATTTCTCTTCTGGACATCATCAAAATTTTCGAAACCTCATCTCACATCTGCCATTGTACCAGCAAAACTTGCTGTGTTTCGGCTCCCCTGTGTGGCATTGGCACCATCTGGCGCGAAGCTGAACAAGACATCAACAAAATCTTCCAGAACATCTCGTTAGACACCCTCATCAAAAAAACTAGAAATACTAGCACCATAATCTGCAATTCCTGAGCCCCTATTCCCTATTCCCTAATTTTGTAATTTTGAATCTTGTAATATGCTAATAGTTAAGAATCTTCACACCAAAATCAACTCAACCGAAATCCTTCGCGGTATAAATCTCGAAATCAAGGCTGGAGAAATTCACGCCATCATGGGACCTAATGGCTCAGGCAAAAGCACTCTCGCCAAAACTATCATGGGTCATCATAACTTCAAAGTTACCAAAGGTAATATCTTCTTGAACAAAAAAAGCATCCTAAATGACAAAGTCTGCGAAAGAGCCGGAAAAGGAATTTTCCTCGCCTTCCAACACCCCAGAGAAATAAGCGGGATAAAATTTTCTACTTTTCTTCGTACTGCTCAAAAAGCAAAATCAGACAAAACTTCCTCCGTTATTGATTTTAACAAAGAAGTTAAAGACAAAATGAAGGATCTTCATCTCTCGCCAGAATTCACCGATCGCGCCGTAAACACCGGCTTTTCGGGAGGAGAAAAGAAGAAGGGAGAAATCCTCCAGATGCAAATTCTCGAACCAAAGTTAGTTATCCTCGATGAAATTGATTCAGGACTGGATATCGACGCTCTTAAACAGGTCGCTAAAGCAATTAAAGAATATCACAACGAAAATACCGCCATTCTGATTATCACTCACTACCAGAGAATCCTGGAATACCTTCATCCCGACTACGTCCACGTCATGACCAATGGAAAAATAATCAAGTCGGGCAATAAAGACTTTGCCAAAGAACTGGAAAAAAACGGCTATGCCAATTATGTAGCCCCCACCAGCTACAAGCTACCAGCTACAAGCTAATAAGCTACCACCTAATGCAAACCTTCGCAGATCTCAACCGCGAAATTTTTAATCAGTCCAACCGATCTGATTATTTAAAAAAGTATAAAAAGGGACTGTCTGAAAAACTGGTCATTCAAATATCCAAAAGTAAAAATGAGCCGGAATGGATGCTTAAGCATCGCCTCAAATCGCTTGAGGCTTTTTATGAAATAAAACTTCCCGATTGGGGACCAAAAATAGATCTGGATTTCGAGGAAATCACTTATTATGCCAACGCCACAGATCAAAAAGGAAAATTCGACTCCTGGGAAGATATCCCTGAAGACATTAAGAATACCTTCGAAAAACTTGGCATTCCGGCAGCGGAAAAAAAGATGCTCGCCGGCGTCGGCTCGCAATATGAATCAGAAACCGTTTATCATAATCTCAAAAAAGAATGGGAGGAGCTGGGAGTGGTTTTTGAAGATATGGACGTTGCTCTTCAAAAACATGAAGATCTCGTTAAGCAGTATTTTATGACCTGTGTCCCCATTCGGGATCACAAGCTTTCCGCTCTGCACGGTGCCGTTTGGAGTGGTGGGACATTTTTATATGTCCCCGATAATGTCAGTATAAAACAGCCTCTTCAGGCTTATTTTCGTATGAACGCCCCGGGCCTGGGACAGTTTGAACATACGATTATTATTTTAGAAAAAAACTCCCATGCTCACTACATAGAGGGATGCTCCGCGCCCAAGTATGGGAAAGAGGCTCTTCATGCCGGCTGTGTCGAAATATTTGTTGAAGAAGATGCTCATCTCCGTTATTCATCTGTAGAAAATTGGAGCAAAGATACTTACAATCTGAATACCAAAAGAGCTCTTGTCGGGAAAAACGCCACCATGGAATGGGTTGGAGGAAATATGGGAAGTGGCGTCACCATGCTTTATCCTTGCAGTATTTTAAAGGATGAAGGAGCTCGATGCGATCATCTCGGCATTGCTTTTGCTAACGCCGGGCAAGTTCAAGATACCGGAGCAAAAGTGATTCATACCGCTCCACACACCAGCTCAAAAATTATTACTAAAAATCTTTCCAAAGACGGAGGTAAATCTATTTACCGTGGATTGGTACATGTGCTTCCTCAGGCACACGACTGCACTTCGAATATTAATTGTGATGCTCTTATTCTCGATCCGGATTCCACCTCGGACACCTTTCCGGACATCAAATGTGAAAATACAACCTCAGAAATTACCCACGAGGCCACGGTCGGAAAAGTAAATGAGGAAAATATTTTTTACCTCATGTCCCGCGGTATCGAAGAAGAAGAGGCTAAGTCAATGATTATCAACGGCTTCATCGAACCCATTATCAAAGCTCTTCCTCTGGAATACGCCATCGAAATGAACCGCCTCATCGAACTTGAGATGGAAAACTCCATCGGCTAGTCCTGTCTCCTCCCTCCTAATTTTCTAATCTTGTAATTTTGAATCCCGTAATTGTCCCCCAAAACGAAAAACTAAACCTGATCATCCTCGATGATCAGAAAGACAACAAAATCCAAATCCAAGCCGAAGATGATTCCGGTATCAAGCTGTTTATCTTAAACTCTTCCGCCCCTTCCATCACCGCCCGGTTAAAAAACAACGTCGAATTGGAAATAAACTTCGCCTCTCTCTATCAGAAAAACAGTAAACATGAAATCAAAGTCACCTGCCTGGGCAATAACTCAAAAACAATCATCAACACCGTCTTTCTCACCAAAACAAACGAACAACAAGACTTGAAAATATCTAATATTTTTGAAGGACAAAACAACACAGGTTCTATCACAATAAACGGCATTCTTGAAGATCAAACCAGGTGCAGCCTGGAGGGCAGAGTAGTTATAAAAAACACTGCCATAAAAACTGAAAGTAATCTCCACGAAAAAATTCTTCTTTTGGGAGAAAAATCCGTTTGTAATGCTAAGCCTATTCTTCAAATAGATACCGACGACGTAAAAGCCAACCACAGTGCCTCTACGGGCCGTATCAGCCAAGAAGATCTTTTCTACATGCGGAGTAGAGGGTTAAGTGAACAGGAGGCTGAAAAACTAATTAAACAAGGTCTCCTCCTTGCCCCCTTCAGCCACTTAGACAAAAACCACAAGTTCTTTCGTCAGCTGGAAACTAGAATTTTGTAATCTTTTAATTTTGTCTTCGACTCTGAGGGATGACCCTTCAGGCTCAGACTCGAATGAGAATCTTGTAATTCCCATCCCATGAATATAAAAAAAGACTTCCCCATCTTCAAAACTCACCCCAATTTCTGCTACTTGGATAGTGCCGCTACCAGTCAAAAGCCACAAGTAGTAATCGATAGAATTAAAAAATTCTACGAAGAAGAAAATGCCAATATTCATCGGGGCATTTACCGGCTTAGCGAACAGGCAACTGAGGCTTATGAACAAGCCCGCTCAAAAATCTCGTCTTTCCTTGGCGCAAAAAATTATGACATTATTTTTGTACGCAATGCAACCGAGGGCATCAATCTCGTCGCTAGAACATTCCAAGAACCGGGATCAATCCTTCTCACCGAGCTCGAACATCACGCCAACATCGTCCCCTGGCAATTGACCCGGAAAAAAATAGAAATAGTAAAACTGAACGAAGATCAAACTCTAAATTTAGAAAATCTTCTAATTAAACTAGAAGCAAAACCGACCCTCCTCGGACTCACGCATATTTCAAATGCCATCGGCACCATCAATCCCGCCAAAGAAATAATAGAAAAGGCTCACGCCTCAGGAACAAAGGTTCTTCTCGACGGTTCGCAAAGCGTACCTCACATGAAAATAAATCTGGAAGATCTAAATCCTGATTTTCTCGTCTTTACCGGACACAAAATGCTCGGACCCACAGGCATCGGAGTAGTAGCCATCAAGAAAGAAATAGCAAAAAATCTTCCGCCTTATCAGGGCGGGGGAGATATGATTCAAGAAGTTAGCTGGGAAAAATCAACTTATCTTCCCTCCCCTGCTCGTTTTGAAGCCGGTACCCCAAACATTGCCGGCGTTCTCGCTTTGCAAACCGCTATTGAATACCTTGAAAAGATTGGTTTAGAAAAAATCAGAGAACACGAAAAAGATCTTTTCCGAAAATGCTGGAATGCCCTCAAGAAAGAAGAGGGACTAACCCTCTTTGGCCCGGAAGATCCGGAAAAACACGCCGGAATCATTTCTTTCACTCTCGACTACGCTCATCCGCATGACATCGCTCAAATTTTCGATTCCGAAAATATCGCCATCCGAGCCGGTCACCATTGTTGCCAACCCCTCATGAACTCTCTCTCTGTCCCCGCCACCGCCCGCATTAGCTTCTATCTGTACAACGATGAGTCTGATATCGAAAAAATCCTTATTGCTCTTCAGAAAGTAAAACAGACTTTCAAATAAGTTATTGTAATTTTGAATTTTGTAATAATGAATATATACGCTGAAAACATCCTCGATCACTACAAGAATCCCAGAAACAAGAAAAAACTTGGGGACGCTACGCTAAGCCAGCCCGGCGTCAACCCCCTCTGCGGCGATCACCTTGTCATGTATCTCAAAATCGAAAACAACAAGATCGTAGAAGCCGCTTTCGAAGGAAAGGGCTGTGCCATCTCGCAAGCAGCCGCCTCAATGCTTACAGAAACACTGGAAAACAAGACAATTCAGGAAGCCAAAAAAATAAGCAAAGACGACATCCTCGAAATGCTCGGCATCGAA
>DAOVYC010000021.1 GCA_030635805.1 bacterium
AGGATGATGCGCATATTATTTGTACTCAGGAGCAGATTGAGGATGAAATTTATGAGGTTTTACGTTTCTCACTTTCCATTTGGAAGGCGTTTGGCTTTAAGGATATCAAGGCGTATCTGGCGACTCGTCCCAAGAAAGCGATTGGTGAGGATAAACAGTGGGATAAAGCTAATAAGTCGTTGCTGAAAGCGATTAAAAAAATGGGTATTGATCATGAAATTGATGAAGAGGGCGGAGTTTTTTATGGTCCGAAAATTGATTTGAAAATTAAAGATGCGCTTGGACGAGAGTGGCAAATGACCACTATTCAATTTGATTTTAATCTGCCGGAACGGTTTGATATGAAATATGTTGGTGAGGACGGCAAAAATCATCGGCCGTTCATGGTTCATCGGGCACTTCTTGGTTCTATGGAGAGGTTTTTCGGAGTTCTGATTGAACATTATGCCGGTGCTTTTCCGACGTGGTTGGCTCCGGTTCAGGTGGAGATTTTGCCGGTGGCGGTTCCACACGAGAAGTTCGCGAAGGAGATTATGGATGAGCTTAAGAAAAATAATATTCGGGTTGAATATGCTGATCCGGAAGACAGTCTTGGTAAGCGAATTCGAAATAGTGAGATGAAGAAGATACCCTATATGATTGTGGTTGGGGATAAGGAGATGGAGGCGGGGAAATTGAATGTGAGAAGCTACAAAGACAAGAGTCAGAAAGCTTATTTTGTCAGCTCTTTTGTGAAGAAGGTGGTGGGAGAGGTTGAGGAGAGGAGTCTTTGATTAGGAACTGTAGGATGATTCAGGGGTGTTTTTAATTATGAACTTTTTATTAACTTTCGAGCCGGAGTGTTTGGAGGTTAGTTGGGGGATGTGTGAGGATGGAGATCCTTTATGATTTTTTATGAAAAAATTTATTGGGTTTTGTGGGTCGAAAAAGTCTTATGGGTTGATTTTTTGCATTCTAGTACTCTTGTTTACTAAGGGGGCGTGGGCGCAGGAGGGGGTGTTTATCAGTGAGATTGCGTGGATGGGGACGGAAGTTTCGAGTAGTGATGAGTGGATTGAGCTTTATAATCCATCGGAAAGTGAATTGGATTTGGCGGGGTGGAGTTTGCGGGCGGATGACGGGAGTCCGGAAATTTCGTTGTCCGGGATGGCGGATGGGTTTGGTTATTATCTTCTGGAAAGAACGGATGATAATTCGGCGCTGGATGTTTCAGCAAGTCAGATTTATACCGGTTCTTTGAGTAATGCCGGTGAGGCGCTGGGGCTTTATGATGTTCTGGGGAATTTGGTAGATTATGTTTCCGGGTGGCTTGGGGGAGATAGTGAGACGAAAGAGACAATGCAACGAGCTGATTCACTTACGGAATGGTGTACTGCGGAAGGGACGGCGGGAGGAATTAATAGTTGTGATCCTTCGACAGGCTCAGGACCTTCGGGCGGAGGGAGCGGAACGAATGTTGTGATTCAGATTTCAGAGGTGCAGAGTAACGGAGAAGGGGTGGATTATGTGGAGGTTCATTGTGTGGAGTGTGAGGAGGGGGTTTCGGTGGCTGATATTTCGGTTAACGGGAAGGTGGCGGAGACGGAGGATGTGATTCAGACGGGGGACAAAATTCTTTTTTTCTTTGGGACAGGAGAAACCGGTTTGACCGGTTATTCAGTTGGTGGTTCAGGGATTTCGGGGACGCAGGGGGAGGTAGAGCTAGTTTATCAGAAGGAAACGAGAGATGCTGTTTGCTGGAATCCAGGAGGAATTATGGATGAGAGTGATGAGAAGCAGGCGGATCTTCGAGAGCGAGGAGTTTGGGAGGGGGCTTGTTTGGATTCGGATATTTTGAGCTCGAACGTGGTTCTGGCGCGTAAATATGAGGGTGAGTGGGACATAGATCATTCCACTCCCGGAATGACAAATACTTTTGCGAATGAGGCACCGGTAGCGGTAGTAACCGTTCAGGGAAGCGGAAGAACAACCGGAGAGGGGGCGCTGACTTTTAATCCTACAGGTGAAGATTCCAGTGATCCGGATGGAGATTCACTTGAGTACTTATGGGATTTTGGTGACGGTGAGACTTCAGATAAGAAGAATCCGACGTCGAGGGTGTATGGAGTAGGAAGTTTTGATGTGGTGTTAACCGTGACAGATCCTTTTGGGGCGCAGTCTACAGTTACGCAAAATGTCTTGGTAACATCGTCTTCCGGTGGCGGAGGGGGGTCCGTAATTTATATGACTGACTCGTCACAATCTGACTCGTATGACTACTCGGATCGCATTGTGATTAATGAGATTTTTCCAAATCCGAAGGGTAAAGACGCAGATGGTGAGTTTATTGAGCTTATAAATTTGGATAGCAAAACCATTGATTTACAGGGATGGAAGCTTGACGATGAAGATGGAGGAAGTAAGCCCTATCCTTTGGAATCACGTTTGTTATCCAAGGAGATTGAATCCTTACCCATTTCTCTAACGGGGCTTTCTTTGAAAAATACTTCGGAAGTGGTGCGCTTGATTGATCCGAGTGGACAGGTTATTTCACAGGTTCTTTATGAGAAGGCGAAGGAAGGAGAAAGCTATTCGCGTTCAAATGATAATGAATATTCATGGTCGTCCCCTACTGCGGGGATGGAAAATATATTTTTTGATGAGGAAAAATATTCTTCCGGAAAAGTAACACGATGTATAGATGGTGATACTTTTGAGGCTCGTTTTGAGGATGAGCTTGTTTCTGTGCGATTAATTGGAGTGGATGCGCCGGAGACGAAACATCCCGACAAAGATCCGGAGTATTTCGGGGAAGAAGCTTCCGATTATCTTTGTTCGTTACTTCTTGATCAAGAAGTTTCTCTTATTTTTGACGAAACAAAGTTGGATGTTTATGAACGGCTTCTTGCCTACGTTTATCTGGAAGATAAACTTGTGAATTTACAGATGTTGGAAGACGGTTATGCGCGTTTGTATGACCGGTTTAATTTTGAAAAAATTGAGGAATTCAGGGGAGCGGAAACAGAAGCCAAAAGTGGAGAAGTGGGTTTGTGGGCTAGAGAAGAAATGGCCTCTAAGAGTAAGGATAAGGTTTTTGAAAAAGGAGATATTAGATTTACAGAGTTTCTGGTGAATCCAGTCGGGAAGGATGAGGGGCGAGAATATTTTGTTCTTAAGAGCGAGTCGGATGTGAATTTGCAAGATTGGGTGCTAGAGGTGAATGGAAAAGGGTCAAAATTTCCCGATATCAATTTATCAGCTGAAATTGAGAGGAAAATTAACTCCGGAGATATCAGCTTTTCTTTGCGGAATTCGTCTGGGGTTATCGTGCTGATTGATCCGAATGGGGAAGAGATTGATAGGTTTGAATACAGCGAATCAGTAAATGACGATCAGGTTTACTGGTATGATTTTTTGCAAAACAAGTGGGTAACTCAGTCAGATTATGGCGATGGTTCGACAGGCTCACCACCTTCGGAGGAGGTAATGAGGGAACCGGATAATTTTTCATACGATTTTTCAACATTGCTTTTTGGGATAGAGGTGCGGAAGAAATACTTGGAAAATATGACTGTAGCGGATATTTCCAGGCTTAAAGATGGGGTGGTGGGGGTGTCCGACGAGTCTTATTGCCATGATGTTTATTTTGACACGGACAAGCAAACTTCATTTCTTTTGAAGCTTATTTACAGGCAAACAGGGAAAGTATCTTTTGAACTGGATTGTTTTGGTGATGTTTGCGTGATGAGTCGAATCAAGTTTTGACATAGGCTGTAAGCGATAAACTCCGATTTTTACGTAAAAGATGATTGACAATTTCATAATATGTTATTGATTATACATACCTTTTGCTTTATACAGAGGGTACACTTTTTTTTGTTTGTTTAAGGAAGACCCTCTTTTCCCCGCCTGTAAGCTACAAGCGGTTGTTTTTGTGTTGTTTTTGAGGTTCAATTACTTGACAATATAGTAAATATGTGTAAAATGTAGCCTTAAATAATCACATTCCATATGTTGAAACGTATATTTATTTTTGTTCTCTTTTTGGTTTGTCTTTTGGGGGTTGCGACAGATATGCTTGTTCCCCAAAATGTTTACGCCTACGAACAGTCCTCTTCTTGGGAAAGTGAGGAAGGTGATTTTCTTGTTTTTGATATTTCTGAAAATATGGGGTATTTGCTTCGTGAAAATATGAGTGAAGGCATATATTTCCCCATTGCTTCCGGGCAACTTCGAAACAGATATTTTAAAGGAGTTAAATATTATGCGAAAACACCGGTGCAAGAGTGGATGGTAAAATCTCTTCATTTTCATCCAAAAGGAGCGACTTACGGTAAAGATGGAAAGTTTTTGCGCATGTATGATGAAAACGGCTCAACCCATTATGGAATTCACAAGGTTTTGAACGAGAAGGAGATGTTTTCAATGACGGATAGATATAAAAGCTGGGGATGTGTGATTGTGAAGGATAATGCCTTTAGTATTATTGAGGGGGTTTATGAGGTGAACAGAGAGGATGGGGTTCGAGTGATTACGGTTGACGGAAAGGATAATTTTCCGTTGGAATTTGTGAAATTGACGGGGCTGAGGTTTTTATAAGCTAATAAGCAGTAAGCTGTAAGCTAATAAGCCCTAAAAAATTAGGGTTTTTGTTTATAAGTTTCGAGGGTTCAATAGGGCAAGGTTTACCTCCAAGAAATTAATATTGTTTTGACGGTTCATTCTTGGCTCCAATATAAATTTCTTTACGGTATCCTTCGCTCCATTATTCCTCGGCAGGCTCGGAATTATTTCGCTTCGGACCACCTTGCTCGCTACTACAACGAATTTTGTTGTACAGGTCAAGAAGAGTCTGGGCGGTTTTGTCCCAGCTAAAATCCCGGGATCTGATTTTGCCTTTTTCGCTCATCTCTGTCTGCAGAGATTCGTTTTGAAGGAAAGCTTTGATAGCTTGGGCCATGGATTTCTCGTCGGTAACGTCGAGATAGGTGGCAGCATCTTTTGCCACCTCTCTGTGAGGTGGGATGTCGGAGACGAGAACGGGAGTCCCAACATGCATGGCTTCCAGGAGAGGGATATTGAAACCCTCATAGAGGGAAAGATGAATGAGGGCTTTGGCATTTTTGAGGATTTCTTTCTTTTCTTCTTCGGTAACGAATCCGGTGTGATGGATTTTTCCCTTCGCATTTTTGTCTGTTTTGATTTGGGGATCTTGATAAAGATCAGTGTTATGAAGCTTGTTGCCTACCAGAACGAGGTCAATTTTGTGATGGGGGGCGATGTGTTCGTTAAAAACATCTATGAGTTGGGAAACGTTTTTGCGCTTGTCGAAACCTCCCAAATAAACAAAGTATTGTTTATTTGGGGGCTTGTAGCTTGTAGCTTGTAGCTTGTAGCCGGTAGGTTTTGATTTGTGGAAGTTGGAGTCGACGGCGTTGGGGGTGACGGTGATTTTGTGTTCCGGAATTTTGAGGAATTTTTGAAGTTCGTTTTTAGAAAATTCAGAGACAGTACAGAGGTGATCTGCTTTTTTGGTCTTTCGTCTGGAGGTCTTGTGATAGAGTTTTGAGAGAATGTTTTTGGTATAACCAGGTAGGATCCAGGGGATAATGTCGTGAACAGTTGTTATATGGAAGATTGAAGATTTAAAATTCAAGATTGGGGAAAGAAGGGGTTTATACGAAGCAAGATTGGGATATGGTGAGTGGACAATGTCTATCTTGAGTTGCTTGAAAAGTCGAGGAAGCTGAATGAGCTCCCAGTAAGATTTTCGAATAGAATCTGATCGTTTTTTGATTTCTTCGAGAGTATAGAAATGGAAATTTTTAGGAAGGGAGACGTTAGCAATTGAGGTTTGATCCTGTGGCAAGTGGCAAACGAGATGGTACTCGTTCTCGTGATCGAGTTTGGCGAGACCAAGGATAATGTTTTTGGTGTAGATGCCGATTCCGCTGTAGGGATGAGCAAGGAAGCGGGCGTTGAGGCCGATGTTCATAATTACAAAATTACAGATATTCTTGGAGGATCTTTACGATTTTTCTAGTTGGCTCCAGGGGGTCTGAGTTGTTCATGTTTTTGATCATTTTGGTTTGTTGTTCTTTGTTGTTTAAGAGATTTTGGATTGATTCCAGCAACTTAGAAGAGCTTAATTTGGTTTCATCCAGTAGGTTAGAACAACCTAGTTCTTCTGTTGTTTTAGCGTTGTGATACTGATGATTGGCGGCCGCCGTGGAGAGTGGGATTAAAATATTTGGTTTTTTGAGAGCAATAATTTCAGTTATCGCATTTGTTCCGGCGCGAGAAATGATAATATCAGAAATAGCGTAGATGTCAGCTAATTTGTTTTCTTCCAGGAAGGTAAATTGCTTGTAGTTCTTGTTTGAGAATTCTGTTTCCTTGTTCTTGCCGGTTAGGTGAATAACTTGATTTTGTTTGGTGAGTTGGGGCAAGATTTTAGTGATTAAATTGTTGATCTTTTCGGCTCCTTGGCTACCGCCAATGATTAAAATCGTTTTTTTTGTTGAAGAAAAGCCGGTTGAACCGTATCCCCGATCAGCTGATCCTTTGAGAATTTTTTTGCGGATAGGATTTCCGATAAGGATAATTTTTTTCCGGGGGAGAAAATCTTCGGTAGTTTTGAAAGTAGTGCAGATTTTGTCGGCAACTTTACCAATGAGCTTATTAGCAAGACCGGGAATAGAATCTGATTCATGAGTAACCACCGGTATTCTGAGCATACCGGCGGCAAGGCAAACAGGGAGAGCCACAAAACCTCCGCTGGAAAATATAACCTTAGGTTTTATTTTCTTTAGTATTTTTTTACTTCTTCCTATCCCACGGAGAAAACGAAAAAAATCAAAGAAATTAGAGATTGATATGTATCTTCTTAGTTTTCCGGTGGGTATCTTGTGATATTTAATTTCAAGTTTTTTAAGAGGTTTTATTTCGTAATCAGAGCCGGATCCGATGTACTCAAGACGGATTTCGGGGTTCTGTTTTTTTAGTTCATTGATGATGGCCACGTTTTTGGTAACGTGTCCCGCTGATCCGCCGCCGGTGAAGATTATCTTATTCAAGATTACAAGATTAGAAAATTACAAGATTATAGAGTTTTAGTAAGCCAGTTTTTGAGCTGGGCGAGAGCTTTGCCACGATGAGAAATTTTTGATTTCTCAGCTTCAGTGAGGGCGGCATAGACCTTGCTCGATCCTTCAGCTTGGAAGACGGAGCTGAGAGGAATCCCCTCTTTTAGAGGGGCTTCGATATTGTTGGTGATCGTTCCGTGAGTTTCGCCGGTGAAAGCTTGTAGGTTATTGCCGTCGAAAAAGCTGGTAACGGAAATGAATTTTGCTTTTCTGTTTTTTTCGTTCTTCATGCGATTCATAAAGTGAGTAAGCCATTCATGGTCGGAAGCGGATTCCCCTGCTCCCCAGCGTCTGGTGGTCAGGCCCAGTTCTCCATTCATGGCCGGAATTTCTATCCCGGAATCTTTCGAAAAATCATCAAGGCAATGATTGCAAAAACATGTTTCAGGTAAGATGGGCTCAGGATCTTCAAACTGGGCATGCCAATGTACATAATCCATCCACACACCATCCAGATCATACTCCAAAAGTAAATCCCGCAGCTGATCAAAACGATACTGACGGAAACCGGGTTCGGTAGGACATACACCCATAAACCAGGATGCGGCCTGCACTTTTTCACCCTTCTCATTGATTGCCCAGGCTTCAGGATGCTTTTCTACATAATTTTTCCCGTTCAAGGTGGCAAATTCGGCAAACACCATTAATTCTTCCGATCTGGCCCTATTAATCATGTCATGGTCAATCGAACCGCTATGGACAAAAATGGCATTAACACCAAGATCAATGAGATTTAAATCTTTATCCCAAAAAGGTTTAGGATTTCCATAAATACCTCTGATTTCAACAGTTTTAGCAGGTTTTTGCTCACAGGAAATAAATAAACCTAAAGCTGTAAGAAGTAAAATGAATCGAAAGTAGAATTTTATATTTACATACATTTTATTTTATGTTTAAAGTTCATATATACAGATATAAAGAATCATTATAAGGCGATGATGGCATCTGATAAGATTGCTGACTTGTAATA
>DAOVYC010000040.1 GCA_030635805.1 bacterium
GTTTGGGATGATAACTTCTTGATCGCGACCATTATGAATGGTGACAGTTACGAATTCGGAATACTTGAATTTATCTTTGCTGGTAGTGATGTAAATGTTGTTTGGTCTTTCTTCCGGCTTAATTTCATTTTTACTAAAACTTTGCATGAAAAAGAAGATGGCGAAGAAAATGAGGAACCAGAGAAAAAATCTTTTTAACATTTTTTTGAATTAGGAATTACGAATTTGATATTTGACTGAGAAGGTGCAGGAGATTTTTCTGTAACTCGTCGAACGACGAATCAACACAAATCTGTTTTACGGAAATAACGATAATCTGAGAATTTTCCCAGTCAGTATAGTGGGTTCGAATGGTTTCGTAAATTCTTCTTCTGAGTTTGTTTCGAATAACGGCTCTTTTGGATACTTTTTTGCTGATAATGAGGGCGAAACGGGAACGGGGCTCAGGAGCGGGACGAGCGGAGGGAGCGGAGAGATCTTGTTTTTTTGACAGGATCCATGCTTTAAAAAAACGGTTCCCAGCCGTTCTGCCTTTTTTTATTGCTGTGTCGATAACTTTACGAGAAAGTCCTCGGTATTGTTTCTTGAGCATTTGTCTATCTACTGGTGACTATCATCCTTGGGGGAGCGGAGGGAGCGGGAAGAGCGGTACGAGCGGAAGGATGACAAAACACCAGGAGCTAGCCGGAAACGGAAAGGCTCTTGCGTTCTTTTCGACGACGAGTATTGACAACACGACGACCGCCCTTGGTTTGCATTCTTTTGCGGAAACCGTGTTTTCTGGCTCTGCGAACTTTACTTAGTTTTCCTAACATTGGGCAAGCAGTAAGTTAATAAGCAGTAAGCGGTAAGTTAATGACTTTACTGCTGGGACAATGTAATGAAAATGTGAGTAAAAGTCAACTAGTAGCTCATCACATTTACGGCGAGGTGGGCAAACTGGGCGCGAGTGATGGGAGTGTGGCGGAATTCGACAAAGACGTCGGGGAACATGTGAGTTAAATTTTCGCTCATGCCGGCGAGGAGATAGGGGCGAGTCCAGTCGTCCAGAGGGATGGAAAGGTAGCTGGTGGAGTCGTTGGCGGTGTAAAAGAGTTCGTTTTCAACGATTTCGCGAGTATCGGAATCGGTGACAGCTATTTTGGCACTGAGGAGAATTTTGAAGGCCTCTCCAAAAGTAACCGGATTGCCCGGTTTGAACGGGTGATCTTTGACGCCGTTGACGATGATATATTCACCAAGATAGCCCTTGATAATTTCTTCCAGAATGCCGAGGGCGATGTACGGAGAGTACCATTGGTTTAATGGTACGTCTGGAAGGCCCGCATAGGCACTCCCCTGCTCCCGAAAGTAATCTATGGCGCTTTGGAGCTCTTCGAGAGAGAAAAAGGCTCCCATGACGATTTTTGCTAATTCAGCGCGGTTAATCTGGTTATTTGGGCGGAAGGTACCGTCTTGGTAGCCGGTAACAATACAGTTTTTTATCAGAGCGTTGATATCTTGTTGAAATAAATGTCCCTGAATATCGGTAACAGAATTTTCTTTACAAGCGGAGCCATGAAGTTTCAGATTGGATTGAAGTGTTTCACTTTGAACACGAAAATGAAGATAGCCGAAGCTGATCAAAATTGTGAGAATGAGAGTGGAGAAGACGGTGAGTTTTCTGGAGATCATTTGTTTAAAATTACAAGATTACAAAATTCAAGATTACAAGATTACAAAATTCAAGATTACAAGATTACAAGATTACAAAATTCAAGATTACAAAATTACAAAATTCAAGATTAATAATTTTACTTTTGTGTCTTAGTGCGTTAAGTATCTAGGGCTTTAGTAAACTATGAAACTTTCAGATTTTGATTACGTTCTTCCTCCGGAGTATATCGCACAGCGACCGGTAAATCCAAGAGATCATTCAAGATTAATGGTGCTTGGTCGGGAGAAGCGAACTGTTGAGCATTATCGTTTTTATGACTTGATAGATCTTTTGAGATCAGATGACGTGTTGGTGGCGAATAAATCAAGGGTGATACCGGCGAGGCTATATGGGAGAGCGGATCCTTCTTCGCACGAGGCTTCGAAGGACACGGGAGCGGGACGAATCGAGATTCTGTTGCTGAAAAGGCTGGATGAGCAGAGGTGGGAAGCGATGGGGAAGCCGGGGAAGAGATTGCGAGTGGGGGCGAAGATAAGATTTCAGAGGGAGCGGGACGAGCGGGGGGAGCGGAGCGACTGTTTCAGGGCGACGGTGAAGGAGCGGACGGGAAGGACTTTTGTGTTGAGATTCAATCGAAAAGGGCGAGCGTTGAGCGAGGCCATTCATGAATATGGCGTGATGCCCACGCCACCGTATATCGAGGAAGATTTACGGAAGCCGGATTCTTACCAAACTGTTTATGCGGACAAGGAGGGGTCGGTAGCGGCGCCGACGGCGGGGTTGCATTTCACTCCGGAACTGATGAAGAAATTAAAAGATAAGAGAATTAAATTTGAATTTGTTGATCTTCATGTGGGGCTGGGAACATTTTTGCCGGTGAAGACGGATAAGGTTGAGGAGCATGAAATGCACAGTGAGTATTTTGAGCTTTCGAAGGAGGTGGCAAGAAGACTGAATAAATATAAAAAGGAAGGGAGAAGGATAGTTGCTGTTGGGACGACGAGTGTGCGGGTGCTGGAATCATGTGTGGGCTCAGGAGCGGGACGAGCGGAGTCCTTCGACAGGCTCAGGACTTCGGGAGCGGAGGGAGCGGGACGACTGAAGGCCAGTTCGGGAGAGACGGATATATTTATATATCCGGGATACGAGTTCAAGTTTGTGGATGCGATGATTACGAATTTTCATTTGCCAAAAAGTACACTCTTGATGCTGATCTCCGCTTTTGCGGATAGAGAGTTTGTTTTGAAAGCATATGAGGAGGCGGTGCGAGAAAAGTATCGGTTTTACAGTTTTGGGGACGCGATGCTGATCGTCTAGTGGACAAGTAGACAGCTGTCTAGACAGACTCTGTTTTTGGCTAGATACTGACGTGTTCGAGATGGTGACTGACGAAGACTTCGGCGTGTTCGATGATTTTTTTGGCAATATTTATTTCGGTAATTTCTTCTATCGTTTTGAATCCGGGGTTGGCGTTGACCTCCATGATTGCCGGACCGTTTTTGGTGAGGATTATATCTACACCGGATATTTCAAGTTCGAGAGCTTTGGCGGCACGGATAGCAAGACTTTTCATTTCATTACTAAGTTTGATAGCCTTTCCCTTTCCTCCCAGCTCAATATTGGATCGGAATTCTCCTCTTCTGGCAACTCTTTCCATGCTGGCAACTACATTTTCTCCGACCACGAAGGCGCGGATATCTTTTCCTTTTGATTCTCCAATGTACTCCTGGAGAAGGATCATGTCGGAGGAGTTGGCAATAACATTGTAAGCGGATATGGCGGCTCTTTTGGTTTCAGCCAAGATTACTCCTTTACCGTAAGATCCGTGTGAAGTTTTTAGGATTACAGGGGTTTCGATATGTTTGAGAGTGTCTTCTAAATAGGTTTCGTCTTGAATAACTACGGTCTTTACCACGGGGATGCTGTAGTGGTTTAAAATTTGAAGAGTGCGAAGTTTATTTTTAGCTTTTATAATTGAGAGGTAGTTGTTGAGGGTGGGGATGCCAATAAGTTCAGCTTGTTCTATAACGGCTGACTGGATGGGGATGTTGTTGGTAAGGCTAACGCGGGGAATAATGAGGTCAAGTTTGTTTAGCTTTTCTTTCCCCTTGTAAAGAAGCTTAAGTTCGTGATTGAAATACATGGCGCATCTTTCGGAGCGAAGAATACGGGTTTTGTGTCCCCTCTTGATAGCCTCCTCCTTAAGACGCAGTTCTTCTTTACTGGCTCTCTGATCGATTTTTTTAAATGAAAGAATACCGAGGTTCATTAGGTGGGATTATTGGGATAATTAAGATTATTAAGACGCTTAAGATTAGGGCTCGGAAATGGGGTCATCTTGAATTGCGAGCTATTTTATGGTTTTCTAGGGGAAAAAAGCAAGCACTTTTTGGAGAGGGAGCGGAGAGAGCGTGGGGATTTTGTGTATCTGAATTCTAGTATTTCTGAGTTACCTCCTTACGCTCTTCACGCTCTTCACGCTCTTTACCATCCTCACTATCCTTCAATTTGGGAGGAAGTGGGGAAGGTAGCGTGGAGCTTTGATTTCTTTGATTTTTTTGACAATGGGAAGCTGGTCTATATTGACCTTTCCCAGATATAGATCTTCGAAAGAGCCGCCTTTTTTGAGAAAATCTTTAACCTTGAGATAGCCCTGGAGATAGAGATAATTTTTTGGAAATCCGCCGGCTTTTTTGGTATTTTGCACTCCCCTTTTGGCCTTGATTGAGAGTTGCCAGGCGACATCCGCATTTCCGGTGTGCTTTAGAGCAAACTCAAATACATCTCGAAAAGATTTTTTTAGAGCCAGATCGGCAAGAATAGTTCCAAGAATAATATTTATATTTTTACTGAGGGGATAGATGTTTTCCTGATTATAGATTGCCAGTCCTTCCTGTGTTTCCAGATATCTAGGCAGTCCCCTTTCGAAGATTCGGTACGGCTGATTTTTGCCGTTTAGGGTGGTTAGAATGTGTGTTTCCAGTTCATGAACCAGTAATTTTTGGATTTCATTTTCACAAAACAAGGCTTCTTTTCGAATTAATAGAGAGTAATTTTTTCCAATGGTACAGCGTGATGTCAGATTTTCTTTGAGGATAATTTTCCAATTATTTATGCCGTATTCCCTTAGTGTTTTTTTACATCTTTGTTTTAGCATAGTTGCATCGTGTGATTTTTCGTGTGATGTTTTTTTTCTGTAATTTTTAAGTAAATCTTTGGCAAATTTTATGGTGCTTTCGCTTGGTCTTCCAAGGAGTTTCACGCTTGCCTGTATAAATTTTTCATCGTTTCCAATGTTTTCTATCACATCCAGTTTAGCAAGGAGCTCACTTCGTTTGTGAGCCAGAAGTGTCCCCAGTGGCGAATCATCAAGATGTAGTTTTTTTAATTTCTTTGCAAATTCTTCTGTTGAATAGTTTTTTGGGGCATATTCGAAGTTGGGGTTGTAGGTTTTGTCGCTTAAAAACTTAATTTTTTCTTCTATCTGATTTATGGGTTTTATAGCATTGATAAGTGAGATTTTTTCATCAATGTTGCATATTATTTCGTCTGCTTTTTGCAGAGCATATTCGTTTACGATAGCTGTTTTTTGCTCTTCTAATTTATGGGTTGGATCAAGAAGAAAGTTGCTTAACATTTTACTGCTGATGATGGCCTGGTGCTTTGAATTTTTGAGGTTAGCAGGGTAGAACACTCCCCTGCTTCGGATATTTTTAATTTTAAAATCAACAATAGCATTTTTTTTCTGACCTCCTATTTTTTCAAACACGTTTTCATCGAGAAAGTTTTTTTCTGATTGGGTGTCAATTCGGGCAAATATTTCTTTAGTTCCTCCTCGTTTTAGGCTTAGTTCTATCTTGGACTCGAGTCCGATGATCTCTTTCCCAAAATGGCTTTTCAGTTCTTTTTCAATTTTATTTCCGAACAAATCTTGAGCGAGACGTACTCCTTTTTCAGGTGAAGTTACTTTGGTTTTTTTTATTTTCTCAAGTCGGGATTGTAGCCCCTCCCTATTTGCTATCTGTACCGCCAGTCCGGCTCGTGCGTTTATTTCCAGCAATACCGGACCGGATTTATCTATGGCTATATCCACCGCCAGATATCCAAGGGTGGAAATTGTCTGTATTTGTGAAGAAATAAGGAGTATTTCGTCCCAATACGGGATTTTTTTACCTCGTATTATTTCGTTGCTATCCGGCAATGTTTTTATGTGCTTATTTTTTTGGATAGCATAAGTTGTTTCTCCTTTAGCAAGATCTATTCCTATTCCGAGACCGCCGGTGTGGATGTTTGCCTTTCCCTGGCTTTCGTGTGTGGGTACGCGCAACATAGCCATGATTGGCACCAAATTAAATACGATTATTCGAATGTCCGGTAGACCAAAATGCGAAAATGATTCTAATTTTCCATGGCAATCTATTTTTTGTTCGAAAAATGCGGTATCCGGCATGTTGTGAATGGCGAACTCACCACGGAGAATATATTTTATATGCCTTTTTAAATCGTTTATCGAGTATTTTTTACCATTTTTTGATA
>DAOVYC010000058.1 GCA_030635805.1 bacterium
AAGCGATTGGATCTGAACCATTTTTGCTGGTAAGCACCAATGATATTGTAGATGAAGACTGCCATAAGATGATCAAAAATTTTGTACAGAAAAATTCAGAAGATAGCGCTCTAGTTGGTTTCAAAGTTAACGAATATTTTCCCGGCGGTTATCTCACCGTTGAAAATAATCAGATCACCGGCATTATCGAAAAACCGGGAGAGGGGAATGAGCCCGGCAATCTCGTAAACATTGTCGTCCACTTCCACCGCCATTCACAAAAATTATTTCAAGCTCTCAAAGAAGCTTCATCCTCTCACGACGATCGTTACGAAATAGCGCTCGATTCTTTATTCAAACAAAATCTCGTTTATCGTGCTTTGGAATTCAAGGGTTTTTGGCAACCAATCAAATACCCCTGGCACATTCTCAGGGCCTCCGAATATTTTCTCAGCACTATCAAAAAATCTATTTCCAAAAAGGCGAAAATTTCCAAAACCGCCATTATTCAAGGCAATGTTGTTATTGCCGATGGCGTCCGCGTTTTCGATAACGCCGTTATTCAAGGGCCAGCCTATATCGGGCAAGAATCAGTTATTGCCACCGGTGCACTCGTTCGCAATTCCATGCTCGGAGAGCGTTGTGTCGCTGGCTACACCACCGAGATTGCTCGCTCCTATCTTGCTAACGACGTCTGGACTCACAAAAATTATCTTGGTGACTCCATCATCGATTCCAACTGTTCCTTTGGCTCCGGTGCCGTTACCGGCAACCTCCGCCTCGATGAAGAAGAGATCAGCGTTGCCATCAAAGATCAAAAAATCAAAACCGGCACAGAAAAACTCGGTCTTATCTGTGGTCGCAACATTCGTTGCGGAATCAACGTTTCCTTTATGCCCGGCATCAAAGTCGGATCAAACTCCCTCATCGGTGCCGGCATCTCCATTGCCCAAGACATTCCCGAAAAAAGCTATGTTACCGGTGACTGGAATTTAAAAATCAGAGAGAACAGCAAAAAAATTAGCTCGCGGGAAGAACAGATGAAAAAGCTGAGGAAGTAGCGAGCAAAATGTTCCGAAGTGGAATGACTATGAGCTTGTCGAATAGTTGTGGAACGAAGGACATCGCAATATAATTTTCAATGAAGCCAAGGTTGAATGATCAGACTTTGAAAATTATATGGAGATGAGTTTTGCCCTACTGAAGAAGAATTGACAAATTCTAAAAAACACGTAAAATAGAAACTCCTAGATTCAGAAAATCTGATCTTTTAAATAACGTCTACCTAGAGGAAAGAACAAAAAACTTACTTTTGTTTTTCCCTCTTTTTATCAACAACTTCTTCAACCCCTTTTTCGGAGGAAAAAATGATCATAATCTATATCGCTATTGCTGTTGTTGCCACCTATGTACTAGTGTTTTTAATTTTTTGTTTTTGGGTGGGAAGAGGATACGTCAAAAACAGGGGATTTTTAAAAAAAACACTAAAAAATAGCCTGAAATTTACTTCGTTGTTAATATTCACGATTGGCTTAACGTACATAGCAAACCTCATTTTCTGTTGATAAAAATACCTAAGAGCAAGATTCGGAGGATCTTGCTCTTTTACTATGTAGAAATTGAACCTTCGGGGAGTTAAATATATGACATATAGTTCAAATCTGATCGTTGTAAACTTTTGCTTATACAAAAGTTTTTTTATTGCTAGATATTTAAATTATGCCAAAGCAAACCAAGCGAGATTGCGAGAATCATGTAGAAATTATATCATTGATAACAGTTCTTATCCTGTTATTTATTAGTATGAGAAAATTATTTGGACTCATTGGGTTTCTTGGTGGTGCTCTTTTTGGGCTTATGTTTGCCTCCAAAAGCGGTAAAGAAATGCGTAAAAATTTAGCAAAAGGTAAAGACGAAGAAGTCCTGCCTAAGCTTGGCAAGGAGCTTGCCGAGGCGGGGAAGAATTTTGCCAGTGCGGTAAAAGAGGCCGCGGACGAACCGGTAAAAGAAATGATTAAAAAGGGGCAAAAAAAAGGTAATGAAATTGTTAAACAAGTGAAAAGTAAGATTAAGAAAGCTGGGAAAACTGTAAAAAAAGCGACCAAGTCCAACATGCCGGTCAAGAAAAGACCAATCAAGAAGGCTGGCGTCAAAAAAACTACAAAAAAGAAGTAAGAGATTTAAGTTCGCTACAATAGGACACGAATCCAACGAATTGAACAAATAATCACGAATGCATTTGTGTAGATTCGTTAGATTTGTTTAATTCGTGTCCCGTTGTTCCCATCAGGGCTTACTACTTGATTAGTAGGCTTTTTTCTGGTAAAAATTGGCAGACCCTAGTAATTTTTTACCAAATTCTATGAACTACCTAATGTATGCACTTGCTTCCGGTGTACTGGCTTTGATAGTCGCACTTATTCTAGGTGTTAGTATCAAAAGACAGCCGGCTGGGAACGAAAAAATGCGTGAAATTGCCGACTCCATTGCAAACGGAGCTATGGCTTTTCTAAAACGAGAATATCGAGTTCTTGTTATTTTTATTATTGCCCTTTCCGCTGTTCTCTGGTGGCTTTTGGATGATAAATCTACCGTCGTCAACGAGGGAATGTATACCGCGCTCGCTTTTATAATAGGAGCCCTCTGTTCCGCCTTGGCAGGATTTATTGGTATGAAAACAGCGACCATCGCCAATGTGCGTACCAGTGAAGCGGCTCGAAAAAGTTTAGGAGATGCTCTCAAAATAGCTTTTTTCTCCGGCACGACTATGGGGCTTTTCGTAGTAGGTTTTGGAATTATAGGTCTTACAAGTTTATATTGGTTTCTTACTTCTCAAGCAGGATTTGCTCCTGCGGCAACCCTTTCTATTCTGACCGGTTTTGCTTTTGGAGCCTCCAGTATCGCTCTTTTCGCTCGTGTAGGTGGAGGTATTTTTACCAAAGCTGCTGATGTTGGAGCTGACCTGGTAGGTAAAGTGGAAGCCGGAATTCCGGAAGACGATCCCCGCAATCCGGCGGTTATCGCCGACAATGTTGGGGACAACGTTGGAGACGTGGCCGGTATGGGAGCTGATCTTTTTGAAAGTTATGTTGGTTCTATTATCGCGGCCATGGTTATTGGTTTCGCCCTCTACAATATAGATGGCGTTATGCTTCCGCTTATGATTGCCGCTCTCGGAATCATTTCTTCAGTTATAGGTACCTTTTTTGTCAAAACCAAAAAAGGTGACAACAAAGTAGAAGGAGTTCTTAAGAAGGGACTTATTGTTGCTTCTGTCCTTGTAATTATCGGGACTTGGTTCCTCATTCCTCGATTTATTCCGGGAAGTGCTCAAATGGGTGTTTTCATTGCTATTATAACCGGTCTTGTGGTTGGTCTTCTCATCGGTCTTATTACTGAATACTATACATCTTGTTCATACAAACCGGTTAAAGAACTTGCGAGCGTGTCTCAAACCGGAGCCGCCACCAACATTATCCAAGGTCTTGCCCTCGGATATAAATCAGTTGCTATTCCCGTTATTCTTATCGCTATTGCCATCTTTATCGCCTATAAATACGCCGGATTATACGGTATCGCTATGTCGGCGGTGGGAATGCTTTCCACCCTGGGAGCATCATTAGCTGTAGATGCTTACGGACCGGTAGCAGATAATGCCGGTGGTATTGCTGAAATGGCTAATCTTGGGAAAGATGTTCGTAAAAGAACAGATGCTCTGGATGCCGCCGGAAATACTACCGCCGCTATCGGAAAAGGATTTGCTATCGGTTCCGCCGCTCTTACCGCTCTCGCTCTCTTTTCCGCTTACAGTCAAACCACCGGTCTCAGTAAAATCGATATCATGGAACCGCGTGTAATTATTGGTCTCTTCATCGGAGGTATGCTCACCTTCTTGTTCGCTTCCATGACTATGTCGGCTGTGGGTAGAGCGGCGTTTGCGATGATCAAAGAAGTACGAAGACAGTTTAAGCAAATTAAAGGTCTCATGGAAGGCAAGGCTCAGGGGGATCATGAAAAATGTATTGATATTGCCACCAATGCCGCCATCAAAGAAATGATTCTTCCGGGACTTATGGCCATCATTGCTCCTCTTGCTGTCGGGCACTTTCTTGGAACCGCCGCCCTTGGTGGTCTACTGGCCGGTGCTCTGGTTACCGGTGTACTTCTGGCTATCTCTATGGCCAATTCCGGAGGAGCTTGGGATAATGCCAAAAAATATATTGAAAGTGGAAAATATGGAGGAAAAGGTTCCGAGGTTCACAAGGCTGCCGTTATCGGCGATACTGTGGGGGATCCGTTCAAAGACACTTCCGGTCCATCACTGAACATCCTCATTAAACTTATGAGCATCGTCAGCCTTATCTTTGCCGGAATTTTCTCCGTTAATGGAATTCTTTAGAAAGAAATCAAAAACTCCCTGCCTCGTACCGCGGGGTGGGTTTTTATTTACAAAACCTAAAACCTTATCTTCCCCTTCAAAGATAAATGCACCATGGCGTAACTCACTGCTCCACTAAAGAGGGTCACAAAGATAATCTGAAAAATTATTCGGAAAGGAGAGAAGAGAATAGGAAAAAGTTCAAAGCCACCAATTAAGACCAGAGTAAAAAAGACGACCAGACCGATTACCACCGAGAATAATCCGTAAAGCATCCCTTCGTAAGTATATGGAAGGGCGATGTATTTTTCCGTAGCTCCGACAATGTGCATAATGGAAAGCTCATTCTTCTTCGCTTTGAGTGAGAGGTAGAGAGCGTTAACAATGATCGCCATACTGGCGATCCCAAAGAGAAACAGAATCCCGAAGAGGACAGAATTAACCATCTTAGAAAATCCCGTAAGTTCCCGAGCCGCACTGCTGGCAAGCATCTGAACACCCGGCGCGTCGCTTTCCAGCATTTCTAAATCAGTTTGCTTTAGCAATTTCGCATAATCTGATTTTTCTATGAAGTCGTACACCTTCTTATGATCACTTACCCTATAAGTAATTACATTCAACGAAGGAGGAAAAGGATTCGATAAACTGTATCTCTTTATAAAAGCGCTATAACCCGGAATTAATTCATTATCTACCGTATTCAGAGCATCCTCACTAGAAATAAACTGTGCCTCTTTCACAAAGTTCTGCCCCTGAAGTTTATTTAAAAGAGTAGTTATCTCTACTACCGAAGCGCTTTCCTGAAATTCAATACTTACGTCCACTCTCTCATTCAAGAATGAAAAAATTTCGTTAGTCAAAATCCGAATGCTAAATACTGTGTTGAAAATAAAAATCATCAACGAAATT
>DAOVYC010000099.1 GCA_030635805.1 bacterium
GCCCAAAGAATAATTAAACAAGATGTCCCTGCCGGTCTTTTGGATAAACGTGTTCTGGAACTCGATCTTACCGCTCTCGTAGCCGGAACCAAATATCGGGGAGAATTCGAGGAAAGAATCAAGAGGGTTATAGAAGAGGCTGCCAAATCGGAAAATGATGTCATTCTTTTTATTGATGAACTTCACACTGTTGTGGGAGCCGGTTCAGCCGAAGGCTCACTTGATGCCGCTAATATTCTTAAACCCGCTCTTGCGCGCGGAAAGATTCAAGTAATTGGCGCCACCACTTTAAACGAGTATCAAAAACATATTGAAAAAGACAAGGCTCTGGAACGAAGATTTCAGACCATTATAGTAGATGAACCTAGCATTAGTGATACTGTAAAAATTCTGGAAGGACTCCAGGAAACATACGAAAATTATCACGGACTCATCATCGAAAAAGATGCCCTCATAGCCGCTGTCGAATTATCTAAAAGATATATCACCGATAAATTTTTACCGGATAAAGCTATCGATCTGATTGATGAAGCCTCTTCACTTAAGAGCCTTCAGAACAACGATAACAAAGAGGATATCCAAAAACTTCAAAAAGAAATCGAAAAGATTGTAAAGAAAAAAGAAGCTGCAGTTTATTCTCAAAACTACGACAAGGCTTCTGTTTTCCGCCAGAAAGAAGTCGAAATTGTCCACCAGCTTCAACAAGTCAAACAAGCAAAAATAGCCAGGGAAAAAAGACCACACGTAACAAAGGTAAATATT
Source organism: bacterium (assembly GCA_030635805.1). GTDB lineage: Bacteria > Patescibacteriota > Gracilibacteria > JAUYGZ01 > DAOVYC01 > DAOVYC01. The sequence goes on from DAOVYC010000099.1 coordinate 763, forward strand.
GCCGAAGTAATTGCCAAAGCCACTGGAATTCCTGCAACAGACCTTGTTTCCACCGACCTGGAAAAACTAAAAAATATTGAAGACAAACTCAAGAAAAGAATTATTGGACAAGACGAAGCTATTAAAAAAATTGCTCAAGCTATTCGTAGATCCAGAACACAAATCTCTTCCGAAAAACGGCCCATTGGTTCCTTTTTATTTCTTGGACCCACCGGCGTGGGTAAAACCGAGCTCGTGAAAACACTCGCCGAAGAAATTTATGGAACTACCGATGCTCTCATTAAAATCGACATGTCCGAGTTTATGGAAAGACACAACGTTTCCAGACTCTTGGGAGCAACTGCCGGTTACGTGGGATATGAAGAAGGTGGGCAACTCACCGAAGCCGTTAAACGAAAACCATATTCTATTATTCTCTTTGACGAGATTGAAAAAGCACATCCGGAAATCCAGAATATTCTTCTTCAGATTATGGAAGATGGTGAAATAACGGATTCAAAAGGAAGAAAAGTTGATTTTAAAAATACAATTATCGTTATGACCTCTAATATCGGAGCCGACCGGCTTACCAGCAAAGCCAGTAAAATAGGGTTCGATCTGAATCAAAAAGAACTGGAACAAGCCGAAAAAGATTATGATTCTATGCAGGAAATAATCGGCGAAGAAATAAAAGATTATTTCGCACCGGAATTCTTAAATAGACTAGATCACGTCATAATTTTCCGCGCTCTTACTCATGAAGACCTAAAAAAGATCGTTAAAATTCAAATCAAGGAACTTGAGGAGAGACTAAAGAAACACAAGATTCCTCTTCAGGTAAATGCAACCGCTCTCGATTTCTTGGCAAGCGAAAGTTATGATCCCGCCTACGGAGCTCGACCGGTTCGCAGAAAAATTCAGGAGTTAATCGAAAATTATCTTTCTGAACAAATGCTGGAAGGAAATCTAAAGAAAGGAAATAAGGTTATCATCGGAAAAACAAAAACAAATCCTGGATTAAAGTTCAACATTTCAAAAGTTGCGTAGAGACATGCCGTGGCATGTCTCCGTAGAGACGCCCCGGCGGGGCGTCTTTTGATAATGTCTCACCGAGAGACGCGATTTTTTTAAACCCTGAGTTTAACCGAATGGGATCGCGTCTCCGATTAGAAAAAGCCTCCACCTCTTCACACTCTCGTAAACGAGAACATAAAGAGATAGAGGCTTATTTATCGATATCAGAAGCATTTTTGTCCTTATAGATGAATGCAAATAATTGTATACATTTTATAAGAAAGGCCACTGATGCGTTACATGGTAATTACTCCCATATAACATTTTTATAAAAATCCGATAAATTTTTTATAAAATCCCTACCATACTTCCGTGTTTTTACGTCATCACGCTGACGCCTCGTATTTTTTGGTTCATGTCTTATTTTAAGACAAAAGACCCTGAGAGGGAGTGGCGAAAAATGTATTCCGCCCGGGAAGAGGCTGGTAATTCAACCTAATCTCGTGCAGTAAGGATGCGGTAGAAGAAATTCACGAATTTCTTACACTGTATCCGTACCGTCACTCTGTTGACTTGAAACCAGATGAGCGGTAATTTCAATGTACGATCAGATCAATCATCAATATAATTATAACATATATAAATATTATGTCAACAACTGGTAAAGTATTCTTCATCCTTGGTCCATCCGGAGTAGGAAAAGGGGAAAGTATTAAACTCTTACAGAAAAATCATCCTGAATTTATCTTCCCAAAATCACACACCACCAGACCAACACGTCAAGGTGAATCAGAAGGAAGCCCTTACCACTTCACCACGATTGAAGATTTTGAAACAAGAATAAAAAACGAAGAATTTTTAGAATACGCCAAGGTGCATGATCTTCATTATTACGGAACTCCAAAAAAAGAAATTTACGACGCCATCAAAGAAGGTAAAACCGTCATCAAAGAACTGGATATTCAGGGATATCTCCAGGCCAAAGAACATTTCCAGGACGGAGAACTGATCGGCTTATTCCTTCTTCCCCCTTCCAAAGAAACTCTCATCAAAAGAATTCACCAACGCTCTGAGATGAGCGATGAAGAACTCCGACACCGCATGGCTAGTCTCGAAAAAGAGATTGCTCAAGCGAACCGGTGCGAACTTCAACTTCAGCTCAAAGAAGAAGACGACATTCCTCGCCAGTACAAAAAAGTCGAAACTATAATTCTAGACAACCTGTAGCTTCTTAGCTTGTAGCTTCTTAGCTCCCTCCTACCTCCTACAAGCTACCAGCTACCAGCTAAATCCTGACATCTAGCACCTCCGCCTTTCCATCCATTTTCACCTCCACGATCTTCATATAGTCTACATCTCCATGTGGCCTATCTTCACCAACCCCTTCCAGCAAAGACGCCTTCAGGGCATTCTGATCTCTCAAGTCCACCAGATAATACTGTTCTTCCGGTTGAACACTCAAAACATCACCAGTTAAGGATCCGTAAAGTGGATCGTTTCCTCCCAGGGATTTAATATTCATATCGACAATTCCCGTCTTTTCTATTATCGCGTTTTCAACAACTTGTAATATTAAATTCTGCTGAGAACTTACATCCAACGGTGGATCGGCAAGAATTATTCCCGTAAGATATCCGCCCGCGGAAGCGGCCACTCCAAAAATAAATATCACCGCAAAATGTTTTAATTTCCAGATCTTCATAGGGTAAATTGAGGTAAAGGATAATCATCAAAAACTCTTGTTGCGTCTTTCGGCATATTAGAATTTTTCCATGTATACGAATCTCTTTGATCCTCAAAATTAGTTATTTGAAAATGCTTTTCAAAAAAATCATATATATTTTTCAAAAGCTTTTTTTGCTCCGCCGTAACTTCCGCATCGGTAAATAATAATCCTATCATTGTCTCTGACAAAGCCTCATATTCATCATAACCCGCATATTTAGAGAACTGACTATCAGCTTTTACTTTTCCGTCCGCTAAAACAAGTTTTTCCCAATTTTTTCTATCGGCGTATGTCAGTATCTGATCATGGATCA
>DAOVYC010000102.1 GCA_030635805.1 bacterium
AAGTTACGATACCGGTGAAAGAGATATACATTCCGATATCAAAGATTTTTTGAGCAAATTCCAGATTCTCGGAGAAACAGTGAACCACGCCTTGAGGTCGATGTTTATCGAGAATATCAAAAACTTCGTCTTTTGCCATCCGACAGTGAACGATGATGGGAAGACTGGATTCTTTGGCGATAAGAATATGTTTTTCGAAATTGGATATTTGAGCTTCGATCTGGCTCTCCTCGTAATGGAAATCCAGTCCCGTCTCCCCTACGGCCACAACCTTGGGATGTGAAACCAGTTCACTGATTTTCCGGAAATCTTGGTCGGTCATGAGGTGCGCACCGTAACGATGCGTACAGATAGCGGCGTAAACTCCCTCATACTTCTCGGCAAGTTTAATGGGTTTATCAAAGTCCTCAAGTGAGGTTGATGGGACAATAATGCGATCTACTCCAGCGCGTTTGGCGCGCTGAACAACCTCATCTCGATCATGATCGAATTGAGAAAAATAGATGTGCGAATGGGTATCAATGAAACGCAAAATAAGCAGTAAGCTGATAAGCAGTAAGCTGAAACAGGGGACAAAAAGTGGTGAATGAAAAAATCCAGTTTGAGAATAACACACCTAAAAAAATTTCAAAGAGGTTGGTTTTCATGCATATAAAGTATTTTTTCTATTCCCTTCTTCTATCATCTTTTGTACAGATCTTTGCGTCTGCTCTTTTTGTTTTTCCGGCGTTAAGTTATAAAAAAGCTCTTTTTGTAATGTTGTCATGGCTTTTGCGTAAATTTGCCTAACACGTTCTCTAGTAATACGCATCATTTTTCCTATTTCAGCAAAAGATAAAGGGTGGGAATTTTGATTCAAACCTAACGTTAAATATATTATGTCTTTGGTTCTGGGTTTCATTTTATCTATCATTTCCCCTAATTCTGCTCCAGGATCAAGACCGTTGTAGAATATCGGTTTAATTTGGGAAATCTTGTCGTCGTTTGAAATATCTGTAAGAGGGGTTATTTTGTCTTTATCATCTTGCTTAAGGGTTATTATTATTCTGTTTCTAATACAAGATGTTATATAGGTACAAAAAGGTGTTTTTCCTTCTGGATCAAACCTGTTTACAGCCATTATTAAGCCCAGGTTTCCTTCTTGAATAAGGTTCGCAAAGGGAACCCCTTGATTGATATATTGCCTGGCAATTTTCACCACTCTTTTGAGATTGGCGTTTATGAGGTTTTCTCGAAATTCTCCTAACTCTTTTAGCTCTTCCTCTGAACTTTCTGCTATTAGTCTCCTTAAAAGATCTTCTAGAAGTTTTTTGAATTGTTCTTCTGGAAGTTCTGAAAGTTTTTTTAATTGCTCTTTTAACGGCTCTTCTGGAAGTTCTAAAAGTTTTTTGAATTGTTCTTCTGGAAGTTCTGAAAGTTTTCTTGATTGTTCTTTTAACAGTTCTTCTGGAAGTTGCTTAGAAACTTGTTCCAGTAGTTTTCTTAATATTCTTTCTTCCTTTTTTTCATATTCTATAAATTCGCTTTTTTTAGGATTTTTTAATTTGCAAAATTGCTTTATATCTTCAAGATATTCAGCAATGGAATTATTGCCTTCGCAAAACTCCCCCGAATTGTTATTAACATTATTCATGTAATAAGATAAGTTTGATACATCATCATATTGATTTTTTATGATTTGTCAAGTATTCGTTACTTGTCTTTATTGCGTTTGATTACTATACTTTTCGGTAGTTTCATTTTTTTAATAAAAACCTTATGGGATTCATGGGACAGGCAAAAAACTTGATGAAGCTTCGTAAAGAAGCGGCTCGCATAAAAAAGGAGCTTAAAAATATTCACATTGAAGCTACGGAAAAAGATGTAATTGTCACTATTGACGGGGAACAGCATGTAGTGAGCGTCAGGATAAACAAAGAAGCTTATGCTGATAAAAATGATCAGTTGGAAAAAGATCTTGTGGAGGCTTTTAACAAAGGAGTTAAAAAATCTCAATTAGTTGCGGCGGATAAGATGAAGGCCATTATGGGAGACATGCCACCGGGACTGATGGGCTAGGGCTCAAGAATTGTGGGAACAGTGGGATTATTGGTTCGGCAGGCTCACCACTTTGTGAGACGCTTGGGATAAGAATATTGGTATTTTAGCTTTCTGTAATATGAAGAAATCTGTAATGCTGTTCGGGATTTTGTTGGTAGTTTTGATTGGCGTGTTTTTTTGGTATAGAGAATCACAGTATGAATACTTGATACATCAAACGGTGGATTTAGAAGCGAAAGATCGGGTTTCTTTTTACGTGGAAAAGGGTGAGTCGGTAAAGTCGATAGCGGGCAGATTGAAGAAGGAGAGACTAATCCCCTCCTCCTGGGCTCTTTACAAATATGTAAAAAATGCGAATCTGGGGAAAGAGATAGAGGCGGGAAAGTTTTTGTTACGAAAATCTTACACCATTCCTATGGTTGTGGATTATCTGACAAAATCACTGAAAGATGATGAACCACTTATAATTCGTGAAGGCTTAACGACAGCACAAATTGATGATTATCTGGCGGAAGAAAAAGTACTAGAAGATGGAGTGTTTGAAGAGTGCACTAAGAGTTGTGAATTTGATTTTGAATTTTTGAAATTAAAACCGGCCGATGCTTCACTGGAAGGATATCTTTTCCCCGATACTTATTTCATTGATCCGGAGGGTACGACAGCAGAAATTCTTATTACCCGAATGCTGAGGAATTTTGAAAATCGTACTGCGGACCTGGTGATTCCGGAAGGAAGAACACTTTATGAAATTGTGACGATGGCCTCGATAATAGAGAAGGAGGAAAAAACGAGCGAGCAAAGACCGGTAGTTTCCGGAGTGCTTTGGAAACGCTTTGATGTGGGGATGACGCTTGGTGCTGATGCCACAGTTCGTTATGCCTTGGATAAATGGACGGAACCGTTGTACCGAAAAGATTTGGAAGTGAATTCTCCGTACAACACGCGAAAATTCGCGGGGTTACCTCCGGGTCCGATAGGTAATCCCGGGCTGGATAGTATTGAGGCGGTCATTACTCCGGAAAAAAGTGAATACTGGTACTACCTGCATGATAGTGATGGTATAATCCACTATGCAAAGACACTGGAAGAACATAATCGGAATAAAACAAAATACATTAATTAGAAAATTATTTATTAGAAGATTACAAGATTAGTTTTATGAGTTTGTTTAAATCAAAAAAGATTCACGTGGAACACGAACAGGCCGAAAAGAAGCCTGATAAGGGCGATATTCCTTTGGATATTTTTCAGAAAAATGAGGTTTTGTATATTGTGGCTTTGATTGCCGGTGTGGGAGTAGATGATATTCGACTGAGTATTTCCGGAGATGTGCTGAGTATTAAGGGAGAAAGATTTCATGATGGTGAGTTTAATGTTTTGGATGATAACTTTTTTAACAAAGAATGCCATTGGGGTAATTTTCATCGATCTGTGGTTTTCCCGGTTCAGGCTGATGTTAAAAAAGTGACAGCGAGTTTTAAGAATGGAATTTTAACAATAAGAGTGCCAATAATTGAGGAGGAGAATGATGATGATGAAATTACCAAGCTTCATGTTTCCTAAGTTGAATAAATGATTAAAAAAGCAATTAT
>DAOVYC010000098.1 GCA_030635805.1 bacterium
CCCCAAACCCCAGGAACCTATACTTACTTCGAGAAGATCGAGGATATTAGTTATGAAAATGTCTTCTAGTTCTCAGTGGGGCATGCGAAGTACATGTTGCCCTCTTGATTAAAGAGGGAGGAGCGATAGCGGAGGGAGATTTGGTAGCCCATCCCCGTGCCTTGGTACTCTTTGAGAAAGCTGAAAGGGCTTTCTAGTTTTCAGAAAGACATGCGGAGCACAAGTTGACCTCTTGATAAAGAGGGAGGAGCCCCGCACTGCGGGGCGGAGGGAGATTTGAGTTCCTGGTTTATCTGTTTTTAATCCTTTAATCAGGCAAATCACGGTTCTGACAACTAGCAATCTGAATTATTTCTTCTTCGCTGGTTTCTTTTTGGCGGATTTCTTAACTATTTTCTTCGCTTGCTTCTTGACTACTTTCTTTTTGGCAACCTTCTTTATTGGTTTTCTTACTGCTTTCTTGACTATTTTTTTTACTGGTTTCCTAACTAATTTCCTGACTAGCTTCTTCATCAGCTTTTTCTTGGCAACCTTCTTAACCGGCTTCTTGACCACTTTCTTAGCTGGTTTCTTGACCACTTTCTTCGCTAGTTTCTTGATTACTTTCTTTGCTTTTTTCTTGATAGACTTCTTCTTTTTTGGCTGAGGAATGTGCTTAAGAACAACTTCTTCAATAACATTAAAAAGTTTTTTTTCGAAGATATCAGGAAGAATTTTTTTGTTGGTCGGATTTTTTATCAGAGAGGCCAGCTTTTCAGCGAGCTCCAGAAAAAGTTTTTCGGTCATGTTAAAAACTTTATGAAGCATGGCGGCGCGAGCCAGTCCCGGGAAGAGAATAGTATTATCAATATGATTGTCGTGTTCAAAAAGACCGGAGGCGACAACCTTGGCGCCGGCTTTTTTGGCTTCTTTTGGATTAATTTCCAATTCCGATTGAGAGAGAGTGATAATAATAGGTTTTTCCGCCATAGAAGAGATCATTTCTTTTGTTATTTTGTGAGCCGGGGTAGTTCCTATGACCACATCAGCTTTTTCAATTATGCTTTTTATACTTCCTGTTTTTTTGGGAAGTTTTAAATCATCAACTAACTTGTTTGTTCCGGCGTTCATATTTGGTCTTTTCTTGTATAACGGTCCTCTTTTGTCACAGACAATAAGATTTTCCGCTTTTGAGGCGTGAATTATTCTGGCTATCGCGTTTCCTGATACCCCCGCTCCCAGGATTACTATTTTTGCCTTTGATAATTTTCTTTTTGTTACCTTAAGGGCGTTGATTAGTGCCGCAAGCGTGATTACTGCGGTTATCTGACCATTATTATGAAAAACAGGGAGTCGAAGTTCGTTTCTGAGTCTTTCTAAAATTATATCGCATTTTGGAAATTCGATATCTTCTAACATTATTGCTCCAAATCCCGGGCTGATTAATTTAATTACATCTACGATTTTGTGAGTATCTTGAGTATTTATGGCTATAGGTACAGCATTAACTCCGGAAAATTCAGATATTAAGGCGCATTTTGCCTCAATGGCCGGTAATGAACCGAAGGCTCCGATATTTCCATGCTCAAAAACATGACTTCCATCACTGATCACAGCAATAGTATTCAATTTTCCGGTGTATTTGTGCACATTTTCTTTATTTTCGTGAATGTGACGTGAGGCGTATGAGGCTCCCAGTGTACAGGAAAGGTGAATATCTTTTTTTGATTTGAGTGGTATTTTTGAAACGGTGGAAATTTTTTCCTGAACCTTTTTATGAAGTTTTAAACCTTCTTTTTTGAGATCTTTCATGGGAGAGGGGTGAAATAGGAGAAATAGGAGCGGAAAGAGCGGCAGGATGTGTTTCAGAATTTCAGAAGCCAATATTATACGTTGTATGTCTTGGCGGCTTTGATGAAGTCCCGGAAGAGGGGATGGGGTCGGTCCGGGCGTGACTTAAACTCGGGATGGAATTGAGATCCGAGCATAAAAGGATGATCTTTTATTTCGACAATTTCCATCAAGTTGTGATCGGGTGATTCACCGCTAATGACAAGACCGTGTTTTTCCAATCGTTTTCGATAGTCGTTATTAAATTCATATCTGTGCCTGTGTCTTTCGTTAATTTTAGATTCCTTATAGGCTTCGGCGGACTTGGTTCCCTTTTTCAAGTTACAAGGATAACTGCCCAGTCTCAGGGTGCCGCCTTTGGCACGTTTTTCGCTTTGGCCGGGTAAAAAATGAACAATTTTGTACTTGGAATTTGGGGCAAATTCTTCAGAAGTGGCGTTCTTGATGCCAACTACATGACGGGCAAATTCAATGGCGAGGATTTGTGAACCCAAACAAAGTCCCAGATACGGAACCCGGTGTTCACGACAATATTTGGCAACGAGGATTTTCCCTTCGATACCACGATTACCGAATCCACCCGGAACTATTACGCCGCTACAGCTTTTTAGTTTTTTCCAAGTGCCCATGTGGTTCTCTTCAATCTTTTCGGTGTCAATCCAGGTTACATGTGGCTTAAGATTATAATAGTAAGATGCAGCCTTAATGGCTTCCATTACAGATAAATAAGCATCGTCAAGGTCCGTGTATTTTCCGGCGATAGCTATTTTGATAACTTTTTCGGTTTTTTTGATTTTATCTACGAGTTTTTCCCAATCTTTAAGGTTAGGTTTTATTTTTCCGAGTTTTAATTTTTTGGCAATAATTTCGGTAATGTTGTATTCCTCAAAATTTAAAGGAACCTTATAGATGGAATCCACGGTCATAGCGGGGATAACCGCTTGTTCGTCCACATCACAAAAGAGAGAGATTTTTTTGATAAGTTTTTGAGCTACGGGAATATCTGAGCGAGTCAGAATAATATCCGGAGCAACACCCATTCGACGGAGTTCTCTTACGGACATTTGAGTAGGTTTGGTCTTGAGTTCTTTTGAGGCCTGCAGGTAAGGAAGCAGGGTAAGGTGAACAAAGAGGGTATTTTTACCCCCCAACTCCCTATGTAGCTGTCGAATAGCCTCTATAAACGGTTGTCCCTCTATATCTCCCACTGTTCCACCGATTTCCACAATAACTATGTCTGCCTTGCTTTTTTTCCCCGCCTTGATGATACGATTTTTGATAGCACTTGTGATGTGAGGAATAATTTGAATAGTTCCTCCCAAGAATTCCCCCTTTCTTTCTTTTGAGAGAACCTCAGTATAGATTTTTCCCGTACTGACAGATGAAATTTGCGAGAGTGGTTCATCGATATATCTTTCATAATGACCCAGGTCTAAATCTGTTTCTGCGCCGTCGTCCGTAACAAAAACTTCACCATGCTGAAAAGGGCTCATGGTACCGGGATCCACGTTTAAATACGGATCTAGTTTTTGCATGAATACTTTAAATCCGGATGCCTTGAGTAAATGACCGATAGAAGCCGCAGCGATTCCTTTTCCAAGGGAAGAGCATACCCCACCAGTTACAAATATGTATTTTGTCAAAATATTATCTTAAGAATTCTTGTATATAGTAGCGTTATTTTTTTTGAAATCAAATTGTTTGTGGGAGAAAACTACCCCTCTGTCTCGTATGTACTCGACATCTCCCCTTCATCAAGGGGAGAAAACTAGATGTCTTCGAGGAATTCGATGTCGGTGATATTGATCATACGATTGATAACGTCTTGATTTTGGATAACGTCCAGGGACTTAAGATTGGCAATGCGCATATTCCAGACTTCGTTTTCAACAATAGATTTATCTCTAACACTCTTAAGATCGTCTATTTGAATGCCAAAGGTGGAGATTTTGTTGAATTCAACCA
>DAOVYC010000018.1 GCA_030635805.1 bacterium
CAATCCCCTGCTTTTTTCCGATCCAGTTTTTTTGCATAATTTTGGTAGACTCGGGCCAGTCGATTTTATCGAGGCCGTTGATAAGGCCGGTGGTTTTACCCTGATCTTCCAGAAAGTCGGTAATCTTGAAAAACCATTGGGCGAGTTTTTTTTGGACGACTTCATTTTTACAACGTTCGCATTTTCCATTTACCACTTGTTCATTGGCAAGAACGGTTTTACAAGAATCACACCAGTTTACAGGAGACTCTTTTTTGTAAGCGAGATTGTTTTTGTAAAAAAATAAGAAAAACCACTGAGTCCATTTGTAATAATCCGGATTACAGGTGGTTACTTCTCTTCCCCAATCGTAACTGAAGCCAAGGGATTGAATCTGTCTTTTGAAAGTCTTGATATTGTCATGAGTGGATTTGTCCGGATCTATCCCGGTTTTGATAGCGTAATTTTCCGCAGGCAAACCAAAAGCATCCCATCCCATAGGATGGAGGACGTTAAATCCCTTCATCCGTTTGTAACGTGAAAAAATATCGGTAGCGGTATATCCCTCCGGATGACCAACGTGGAGTCCGCTACCGGATGGATATGGAAACATATCCAGAATATAATATTTCTCTTTATCGGATTTGTCTTCAGCATGGAAGAGATTTAGCTCTTCCCATTTTTTTTGCCATTTGGGTTCTGATTTTTGATGATCGTACATAAAAACATATAACTTAAAACATGTAACATTTAACACAAAACAGAGAAACATAAAAGATTTCTTACAAATTATGAACTAATTATGAACTTTTGAGATTAAATTCTTTACCGGATATATAATTTTGCTATAGTGAAAATCCTTTCCGAAATGGTCTAATTTTTGATATTTAAATAGTGAAGAAAAAAAATGCTTCAGGTCAGCGCTTTTTAGTTTCTAAAAAAGAACTAAAGGAAACCATTAAAGAAGTGGTTGTTCCGCTTTTTAATCAGGTAAATGATAGAATAGATGGAGTTGAAAGTGGTCTTGGTGGAAGAATGGATGGTTTGGATAAAAGAATGGATGGTTTGGAAAAAGGACTTGGTGGAAGAATGGATGATCTGGAAAAAGGGCTTGGTGGAAGAATGGATGATCTGGAAGTTTCAGTGGCCGCTATTCATAAGGATCTTTCTATTCATAAAAACGAGACGGCTAATAATTTTGATTATCTTTTTACGAAAATCGATGCTCTTGAGAATGAATATCACGTTCTTCATTTTCATATAAAAGATTGGGATGTTTTAAAAAGAGATACCAGAAGGAATAGGGAAAGAATTGAAAAAGTCGAGATACAAGTGAAAGAACTCTGTAATAAAATTTGAAAAATTCAGTATTTATGAGCCTAGCGACGTCTTTAACTGGAAAAATCTGGGAAATCAAGAACGAAGCGATCGAAGGATCGCTTTTGAATAGGATATTGAGTATTAGAGACCTTGGAAATCTGAATATGGATTTAAATGATTTACATAGTCCTTATAAATTAAAGGATATTCGCAAGGCGGTGGAAAGAATTATGAAGGCAATTGAAAATGGAGAACGGATAATGATTTTTGGAGATTATGATGTAGATGGGGTAGCTTCAAGTGCGATTTTATTTCAAACTTTGAATAAAATTGGAGCACAAGCTTCAGTGCGCTTACCAAGCAGGTTTACCGATGGCTATGGGTTAAATAACGAATTTGTAGAAGAATGTAAGAAGTTGGGAGTGGGACTGATAATTACGGTGGATTGCGGTATTTCCGATGTTCAGGAAATTGAATTAGCAAATCAGAGTGGAATTGATGTAATTATAACCGATCATCATCATGTTTCCCCCACCCTACCGCGGGCTTATGCGATTGTGAATCCCAAACAGGCTGATTGTACCTATCCATTTAAAATGTTGTCGGGAGCGGGAGTGGTATTTAAATTAATTCAAGTTTTATTTGAATATGCTAAATTGCCGGCGAACGAGACTCACAGATTTCTGGATTTAGTCGCTCTGGCGACGACCGCGGATTGTATGCCAATTTTAGGTGAGAATAGGATTATGGTGAAATATGGGCTGGAAAAACTGGCAACAGATCCAAATGCGGGTCTGAAAGAGTTGATGAAACAAGTGGGGGTGGATTTAAATAAATTATCGACATATACCTTTGGATTTCAGATAGGACCACCCTTAAACGCGGTTGGACGTTTGGATTCAGCCTTGGATGCTTTTCATCTTCTTAACGGGAATGTTGAATTAGCCTCTAAGCTGGTAGCGATGAATACGGAAAGACAAGCGCTTTTGAAAAAGGCTATTGAGGAGGCGGAAGAAGTAGTCGGGGATAATCTTAAGGGAAACAGAATTATTGCGGTAAAATCTACAGATTGGGGGGTGGGAATTATTGGTTTGATAGCTTCGAAATTGACTGAAAAGTATCATCGGTCTTCTCTGGTAATGACAGAGAGAAATGGTGAGCTGGTGGGGTCGGCTCGCTCTATAGAAGCTTATAGTATTATTGAAGCTCTAACGCGAAATAAGGATTTATTTACTCATTTTGGCGGTCATGATCAGGCGGCGGGATTTTCTTTACAGCCGGAAACTTTTGAGAAATTGATAGAGGAGATGGAGAAAGATGCGGATGAGTATTTAAATGAGAATGACTTGGTACAGAAAATTAAAATAGATACTGTGATTTCTGAAGACGAGGTGAATTTTGAAAATATTGAAGAGCTGGAGAAATTAAAACCTTTTGGAATTGGAAATCCTACCCCCCTCTTTTGTGTGAAAGGTAAAACGCTTGAGATGCTTAAGATAATTGGGAAAGATAAGAAGCATCTTAGTTTTTTAGTAAATTTGGGAGGGAAGAAAATCAGGGCGATTGCTTTTGGTTTTGGTGAATATTTAAACGTGTTGAATAAGGGAGGTTTATTTGATCTCGCCGTGCAGATGGAGGAGGACGAGTGGGCTGGTGAACGGAGGTTGCAGTTGGTAGTGAGGGATGTGAAGCAAAAAACATAGAGCACAAAATACGTTAAATCCCCTTCGCTCAATAACTTGTTTTTATACATATAAAATGTATAATATCTTTCCGTATCTTTGTATATGCATCTCTTTGACCATTTTGGTTTTGGTCGAGGTGAAGCTGGTGCGAAGAGATGATCTTTGACATCACTAACTCTGTTTAAATAATTTTTTTTATTCTTCAACAAGAAAGGGATTATTATGAAGAAAGTACTTTTTCTGATGGCGTTTGTTTTGTTTTTTATGGTTGCTTGTGACAATAACTCGGGAAGTTCAACTAAAAAACTTGTTGTTACCCGAGCGATTGACCCGGGTGTTACCCGAGCAACTTATGGTGAGTACGTAAGGGTTGTGGCTTTTGATTTGCAGTCAAAAAACATAGACCACACTCTTACCCAGTTGGCACTGACTCTAAAGGGATATGGGGGTACGGTTCCCAAGGATGTTGACCTCCTTGATCTCAGCCTGGAGATATCAACCGGAAGCGGCTCACCAATATCACTGGATCGCTTTAAGGTTTTACAGCTCGGAAAGGTGACGTTTACCGGGTTCAGTCATGTCATTCCGAAAGGAGAGACACATCGTTTGCTGGTGCGAGCCAGTATTGACATGAATGCAACACTTGGCGGGTATGGTCTTTATCTTGAAACCGGTGATATATCTATCACCAATGATTCTTCAACTACTTTAATCCAGATTGAGGACAGTAATTCTGCGCTTGACTCTCGCCTGGAGGTGAAGAATGGGGTACGACTGACAATTGAGATTGACCCGACATTCGGAGGAAGCCAGGGGATAGCCGGAGCGGCACCAACGAAAATCTTTCGAATGAGATTTGTGGTTGATAATGATTCTGATGCTCCTCTTCCGCAAAAAGTGAAAATCGATCGAGTTCGATTGACTTTTGAAGGAGATCTGGAGTTTTCAAATTTATACCTCATTGGCCCTCAGTCAAGTTGGGATAATCCTGTCGCTTCTTCTCAGCAATTACATGTGACTACAGTAATTGGTGGTAATCCGAGTGATGCAGCGGATCATGTAATCATTATTTCGACAGCACAGTTTGATTTCTCGGGAGACGATGCCTATATCGAATATGGTACCTCAAAATGGTATGAAGGATATGCATTCGTTTACGCTATGTGCGACAACAGCCACCCTACCCGTACTTTGCGGGTTGGTATTGAGTGCATGGGGATTCCCACTGCCGATGGTCATTTAATGTGGTGGGATAATGGCGATATAAATGAAAACCCGGAAGCAAAGACTTTCGGAAGAGCGGAACCGAGCGGTTCACTGTATCAGAATGAAATATCATTTACGGGTGGTAGCTACATTCCGTAAAAGAGTTGGTGATGACAGATTAAGGGGTCGGTTAAAAATCCGGCCTCTTTTGGCGTGGTTGAAATTTTGACTTTAGGTTTAAAATTCGTGATAATGAAACACTCTAGAGTTTTTTTATGAGCAGTGGACGTAAAAAAAATCGGCCAGAGGAATCTACGGAGAACGAAAGACAGCCTCAAGAATTAGAAACTCAAGAAACTTGTGAAGATAGTCGGATCCGTCGAATGCGGGGAAGAGTAGTTCGTTCGGTGGTTATTGTTTTACTACTAGGTGTTGCTACTGCTCTTTTTCTGGGAATAAGAAAAAAAATAGGGCAAGTTATGGGAGGTGGGATGCAAGTTTTAGCTATGTCGAGTAGTAGTCAGCCTTCAGATCGGGTACAAACGCAGTCAGCGGAGAGACTCTCTTCTCTGGAAATTATTGAGCTAGGAATTGAAAGGGCGGTTGAGCAAGGGTTGGTGACCGTAGAGCGAGTTGAAGTGCCAGATGCAGTGAAGACTGTTTATTATATTCCTCAGTTCCATCGAGATGCCGGTAGTTTTCAATTACGTGAGGTAGCGGTAGATTCTCAGGTGAGGATTTATCAAATTGTTCATACTTTGGCGGAGGCGTTCAAATCTTCCGGAGTAAGAAAAAAGGTGTTCAACGAGGGATCTCCGTTTGGTGAGCAGTTTTCCGGCAGGGTTCCCTTATCTTTTTGCAGTCAAAATCAACAAGAATGGCTTGATGATCCTGATGCCCTAGAACACTTTCTTTGTAATCCGGAAGAGCATGATCAGGGTTCGGATGATCTTCATTGGCCGGATGTTTTTGATAATTCAAATGTTAATTTAGTTGGACTGGAATCTCCTAACGGGATGAATTTTGTGAATGCTTATCGGGAAAGGGCGGCATTGATGGCGGCAATTGAAGCCGGGTATCGATATAATTCAGAGGACGGTAAAGTTTATTTCAATAATGGGCATTTATCAGTGACCTTTAAAGAAGCTCAAAAGATTATTCATAATTTTATGCTGGTGAATGGTGGGGAGGCGCAGGGACATTTGAGAGACTCATCAAATCTCGAGGGGCTTCCGGATGGGGCAATAATTGTGCACGGTCAGGGACATACTAATGATTTACGGAGATTAGCGAGAGAGAAAAAGATCAATCTGGTGATTTTAAAACCAACTATAGAAAATATGCCGAGTCTTGTTGATACGGATGATTTTTATCAAGCACAAGTGAATCAGGGGTATGCTGACCTTTCGGTGATTCAAGAGGTTTTTGAGAAATAAGGAAATCTTTCTAGAAACATAAGCCCGATGGATTTTGCATCCTAACACCTCTTCCGCTTCCGTCGCAAAAACAGTAGTAGTTGGAGGTGTCATTGTAGAACATGGTTCCTTCCGGGTAGGCGGCTGTTCCGCATGGGTCAGAAGTAACCAGAGCTGTTCGGATACCTCCGTCAACGTCTAATTTTGCGTCCGGTGTTTTGGTTCCGATACCAAGGTTGCCACCCGTGATCCATGAGTTGTCGTTAATAGATAATCTGTTTGTCTCCGCGTTGGTACTTGGGTTTGGTGTGCCTATAGTGCTACCGCCTCCGGTGTCAGAGAACGATGTCTGATTTGTGGTAAAGTAAACCGTTTGGTTGCCGCTGGAAGTTCCTTTATATATCCGGTAACTGATTGCGTCGGCAACCGGAGCCCATCGAATATCTATAGTTTTCATATCTGTTCCATCTACGGTTGTAAATGTCTCTTCACTGGTTGCTGATTCGGTGGCGCCGTTTATGGCGGTTACCCTGTAGTAGTAGGTTCCTGTGGTTAAATTTCCTCCTTCGTTTGCTTTGGAAGCGATACTTCCCGGTTTAGTAAGACCCATATTTACGTTGCCATTACTATCCACCTTCATAGTTTCGCCAAACTTGAGATCGAGTTCCTGGATAGCGTTAGTGAGCGGAATAGTAAACTGGCTATATGAAATCATATAGTTATTACTTGGATTTGCAGGTGCTACAACACCACTAAAATCGACACCAAGATCATTCAGGGCACTTTCCACTTCTTGGGCAATAAGTCCGTGCTTTGTTTTACCCGGTTGAGAAATGAAGTTATATTCGACCGGTCTTAATTTATTGATAAACTCAAGACCTACATCGTTGAAATCCGCTATATTTTCCTTTGTTCTTCGGTCCGAGTAGTTGGACCAGTCGGCATAACCACCAATGGTGCCTACGGAATCGTTACCAATTACTACTTTGTTATCTTCGTCTACCGAGGCACCGTTTCCAAGAGCCATGGCGTTTGTGAGTGAGTTTCCTGTAGCGTCGGCACCGTATCCCAAAAATGTATTGTATGTACCGGTCGTAATGGTATCCCCCGCTTGATATCCTATGCCGGTATTGTAATCACCTGTAGAATTAGAAAGAAGTGATTGACTTCCGACTCCTGTGTTGTATGTTCCGCCGGCATCGTTGGTATATAATGATTGATACCCGATAGCTGTAACCCCTGTTCCGGTATCGTCGTTCAAAGCGTTTTGACCGAAGGCGGTGTTATAGTTTGTGGTATCAAAGAAAATTCGATCCACAACCTGGAATATGTCGTTTGGCGCGGCTGTGCCGATACCAACCCTGTCGTTATCCGATTCGACAACAAGGGTGTTGGTGTCAACGATGAAATCATCTCCCGCTCCGCCACCCAGGGTAAAATTCATTCCATTGTCTGATGAGGTAAAGTCTAGGTCATTGCCTGCATCAAAATTCATTCCATTAGGTCCTGAGTCAAGGTTTAAGTCGTTATTGTTGGTTGTAATTCCCGTGGCACCACCCAGACTCAATTCTTGATAGATTCCGATTCTTACTTCTCCGCTGTCATTCAAGACAAGCTTTCTTTCAGGATAGACATTAAACAACCAAAAATCATTTTTAGTATGTCCCGTTGTGGCGGCAAATGTTATGTATACACCATTACTCAAAAGTTGTGCGCCTCCGGTGATAACATCTACACCCTGAGGATTATTATCCTCATACCAAGTGATGGTATCTGGTGTACCTGTTCCGGATATTTCTACTTTATAGGTTATTTGGGGGTCTCCGGAATAAGTCCCCGAATTTGTCATGTCATCAATTCCCGTTCCGTAGTGGGCAACTCCCCCAAGAGACGAGGATTCGTATACTTCAAATTTACCAGCAGGAGTGTTGGTTCCGATACCAACCTTATCGTTTCCCGCATCTGTGAAGAATAGATTAGCATCGTTGTCCCCTTCAATGCGAGTGTCATAATCGGCACCCGCGTCATTGACTGTTAGCCCTTCTTCGATGGTTGTGGTATCCAGTGTGGTACTACCATCCACGTCGAGATTGTTGGTAATAGCGGTATTGTTGGTTGCGGTTAGCTGATAACCCCAATATAACTGTTGTCCGGTGGCATACGCCGGACTAACAAGACTATTGATCAGTAATAAGGAGACGATACATTTTACGAAAAAATTTTTCATTTTTATCACCAATCATGAATCATGACCTATACCGCGGCGAAAGGCCGCGGTATAGGTTGTAATAAGTTAGATATTATGCGGCAGGTCCATCCCATTTAATATGAACGTTTCTTATCTGAGATTTTTTGGCGGTAATAGCATCCATATCTAATCTAACGTCAACATCTGAACCAGCGACGTTGTTTTCATCCCAGGTAACGGATTTTGTTGCCCAGACGTTTGCAGTAGTTTGAATAGTAGTATCACCGGATAATGACATGGCAGCATTATCAACATATACACCAAGAACCGTCACACCCACATCTGCGGAGGTATCTGTAGTTTTTATGTCGAAGTACATGGTATGGGTAGCTGTTCCTACAGTTTCCGGAACAACGGTGCTGGTGGTGACAACTAAGTCTTGCTCAACCGCTTCACCGGTAGTGACTTCCCAGTAAACACCATCGGTTGCGTTATTTATTATCCAAAAGTCCGCGACGTCTGTAGATCCGCTTGCTTCGGCATTAAGGGCTTCAAATTCTGAATAAACGGATGCCGTGCTTACGCCACTTACTATAGTGTCAACATAAGCTTTAACAGCTTGCTCCGTAGGTACGGCATCGTCACTATCCCCGGCTAAAGTATCATCTATTGAAATTTCAGTGATAGATGTACCAAGATCAAGTTCTATACTGGCAAGTCCTGAAAGAGCACCGGCTCCG
>DAOVYC010000086.1 GCA_030635805.1 bacterium
AAATCACCGGCAAAAAGAGCAGCCTCATCACCACCGGTTCCGGCACGGATTTCTATAATAGCATTTTTTGTATCATTTGGATCTTTCGGTATAAGGAGTTGTTTTAATTCTTCCTCCATTTCGGAGCGCTTATCATTTAATTCATCAATTTCCTCGCTGGCAATCGCTACCAGATCCTCATCCTCATTTGACTCTATGATCTTTTCATCTTCTTCAATTTGCTTACCGAGATCTTTTAATTGATCATAAAAATATATGATCTGATTTAATTCATTTTGTTCACGCGCGAATTTCCCGAATTTTTGTTGATCGGAAAATACCTCCGGACGGGAGAGCTCATCTGTTAGTTCTTTATTACGAGACCTCATTTTATCGATTTTTGCTTCAATCATAATCTTATTCCTTAGACCACAGCCTTCTTTTGAAAACCAGAATCTGCAGCCACCAGTTCATCCTTATATTCTTCTCCCAGTGCCGCCTTTAACGCACAGATAGCAACCTCAACTTGATCGTCATCAGGCTGGCTTGTTGTTATTCTCTGTAATCCTAATCCCGGTGCTATCAAAAAATGTACACTTTTTGAATCGGCATGTTTTGCCGAAGCCTTCAAAACTTCATACGATATACCCCCAACAACCGGAATCAGGGGAAGATGAGTTAATAACCTCACGACGAGACTAATATTCCCTGTGTAAGATATTATCAATGTATCGAGAAAAGCAAAAAATATTAATGAGATCAACATAACAATGACAATAAAGCTCGTACCACATCTGGGGTGAAATGTGGTATATTTCTGAATATTTGCCGGGGATAGAAAAACCTTATCTTCAAATGCAAAAATTGATTTATGTTCAGCACCATGATATTGAAATAATCGTTTGACATCTTTCATAAAAGAGATTCCCCAGACATACAAAAGAAAAAAGATAATCCGGATTCCACCGGAGATAAGATTAAAAAGTAGTGCTTCTTTCTCAATATTGAATAATTCAGTGGTCAGAAAAAGAGGAAGGGCAAAAAACATTCCAATTCCTATCAATAAGGCAATAGAAATGGTGAAAATTGCACTGGCGGTACTCATACCCGCTTTCTTTTTCTCCTTTACCTTCTTTCCTTTCTTCCTATCCTCTTCCTCAAGGTCTTCCATTGTCTTATCAGCTGACCATTGTAACGTCTTAATACCAAGAATCATTACTTCAATGAGGGTAATTGCCCCTCTGACAATGGGTAAATTTAAATATTTCTTACGCTGAATAAATGAAATATATTCTTTTGTATTTATTTCTATTTCTCCGCTCGAGCGGCGAATAGCTGTGGCGATTCTTTTGGGTGAACGCATCATCACTCCTTCTATAACAGCCTGACCGCCGACCGGCATAATTTTTTCTTCGACTTCTTTCATATTAATCCATTCTAAGACAAACACATGTTTGTTCAATATTTTATTACTACCATGTAGGGAATTAACTCAAGTTTTATAATTTTGATCCGGAAATATAAAAAAAACGGAATACGGACTCCTAAGAGGGCCACATTCCGTTATTTTAGTTTATAGTATTTTCCACCCGCAAGGGATGGCTACTTTTTGTTATACTTCTTTAAAAATTTCTCTACTCTACCAGCCGAGTCTACAAGTTTCTGTTTACCGGTGAAAAAAGGATGGCAAGCAGAGCAAATTTCAACTTTCAGATCACCGACAGTAGAATAGGTTTGGAAGGTGTTCCCACATGCACAGCTTACGGTGGAGGGTTTATATTCGGGATGTATATCCTTCTTCATTTTTATCAACTCCTGTTCTTATTAAAATACAAAGCCAATAAAGTTAACACTTGACTTATCTTTGTGTAAGTCAAACTTTGTTTATAAGATTTCTGATGTAACGTCTTTCACTACTGATATAATCCACCGGACGCTAGGCAGTAAATACTGTTTTGGTGGGACAGCTATAATTTTTATAGCAAGTGTTATTAAAAGATCTAAGGAGATGACTATATATATTTAAGCATTCATTGAACGCAAAAAGTCTTTATTATCTTTTGTCTCCCGCATCTTCTCCAGCAGAAATTCCATTCCTTCGATAAGATTCATCTCATTTATTAACTTGCGTAAGACCCAAACACGAGATAGTTCTTCTCTTGTTAACAGTAATTCCTCTTTACGAGTACCTGATTTGTTCAGTTCAAGAGACGGGAAGATTCTACGGTCAGTCAAACGACGATCGAGTACTAATTCCATATTACCGGTACCCTTAAACTCCTCAAAGATAACCTCATCCATCCTCGATCCGGTATCAATAAGAGCTGTGGCCATGATCGTAAGACTACCACCCTCTTCAATATTTCTTGCTGCCCCAAAAAACCGTTTTGGTTTGTGCAGAGCATTAGAATCCACACCTCCGGAGAGGATTTTACCACTATGAGGAACAACTGTATTATGCGCTCTGGCCAGACGTGTGATACTATCCAGCAAGATTACCACATCCTTTTTATATTCAACCAGACGCTTGGCTTTTTCCAAAACCATATCGGCGACCTGAACATGACGTTCGGCCGGTTCATCGAAGGTGGAACTGATCACTTCTGCATCAACCGATCTTTCCATATCTGTTACTTCTTCCGGTCTTTCATCAATGAGTAAAACAATTAGTTCAATTTCAGGATGATTTGTGGTAATTCCATTGGCAATTTTTTGGAGTAATATTGTTTTACCTGTTCTCGGCTGTGCAACGATTAATCCACGCTGTCCCTTGCCAATCGGTGTCAGAAGATTCATAATACGCATCGAATAATCGCGTTGTTTTGTTTCCAGGTTAATTCTTTCTTCCGGATACAACGGTGTTAGATTATCAAAAAGCAGGCGATCTCTGGCTTGATCAGGAGATTCAAAATTAACTGCCTCAACCCGAAGTAAGGCAAAAAATCGTTCATTATCCTTCGGAGGCCGGATCTGACCGGTGACCGTGTCACCCGTCCTCAAACTAAATCTTTTGATCTGGGACGGAGAAATATAGATATCATCAGGACCTGGCAGATAGTTATAATTTGTAGATCTCAAAAACCCATACCCATCAGGCAATATTTCCAATACTCCCTTTGAAAATAAAAGGCCTTCCTGGGCAGTTTGCTCTTCCAGGATACGGAATATCAATTCTGCCTTTTTAAGACCACTCACGCCTGATATATTCATATCCTGGGCGATCTTGTTTAATTCTGAGCTTTTCTTTTCCTTTAATGCTTCAATGTCTAACATTATATTCTAAACCTTTCTTACGATTTACCTTCGATAAGAATCTTTTCGAAATTCTTGTTTTATATAGGATTTCCTTTAGAAGTACTAAAGGATTTAAATATCAGATGATATTTTAAGATTAATTTTTCAATAAGAAAAAGATGATACGTTAAATTAATAATAATAGTATTTGTTAGCTTTAGTCGTATTCTGTATGAATTCCTTTTTTATAATATACACATGAATGAATTCACCTTGGGCGAGAAAACTTAATGGAGCTTTTCGCAGTTGGCTGAATTTAACTTGTTCAATTTACTGTGTCAAGTCCTTTTTGTTGATTACTTTAAGTATTTCGCCGATTAAAAAATGACTTCCCATTACATATAACTGATTATTTTTTTTTAAATTTTTAATCGAACACTTATAGGCAAGGAGAAGAGATTTTTCAGCTGATGCTTCGATACCATACCTTATAAATTCTTCAGATAAAACAGAAACCGGTAACGCTCTTTCATGTGCCGGCTCGGTAGGTGGCCTATAGGGGCCCGTAGGTGACACTAAGAGCCACCGAGGAGACCCTACTATGACACTACGCAAAGCAGTAATCAAGCTAGCCCACGACAACCCCGGTGAAGTTCGGGATGCCCTTCTACCCCTGCTTAAACAGGGTTCCGATGACGACCAGATTCAGAAAAGGGCAAATGTAAGTTCCTTGGAGAAGCAATTTGTAGCCGGTTTGTTGGAGGAGGGCTTTGTCTTGCCAACGAGGCAGACCATGAAACTCCGGTCGCTTTGGTTTGGTGAGTTGGTGGGCCCGAAAGAGGTCTTGATTTACAAAAAAGAATCCGGGGCCGTTATCAACATCCGGGGTCGTGAGTACTCAAAACCTCAGGATGCTGTAAAGGCCGCTCTCAGACTAGTGGACCTCCGAT
>DAOVYC010000053.1 GCA_030635805.1 bacterium
ATTATAAAGATATGCAGGACGTCGAATTCACTATAGAAAAAGGTAAACTTTTTATTCTTCAAACCCGCACCGGTAAACGTACTGCCCCCGCCGCAATCAAGATTGCCATCGATCTGGTTAAAGAAAAGGTTATTTCAGAAAAAACAGCTCTTCTCAGAATCGAACCGGAAACTCTCGACCAGCTCCTTCATCCTATTTTCGATCCAACAGCTAAAAAGAATATTCTTGCCAAAGGCCTTCCGGCTTCCCCGGGAGCCGCCGTCGGCCGAATCGTCTTCGAAAGTGAAGACGCCCAGAAAAGAGTCGAAAAAGATCAATGGCCGGTAATTCTCGTCCGACACGAAACCTCCCCCGAAGACATTCAGGGAATGTCCAGCGCGAACGGTATTCTTACCTCCTGTGGGGGCATGACCTCTCATGCCGCTGTTGTTGCCCGAGGAATGGGCACCTGTTGTATTGCCGGCGCTCAAGACCTTAGCATCAACTACCAAAACAAAACCTGTAAAATAAAAGATCGAATTTTCCGCGAAGGTGACTGGATTTCCCTCAACGGCAGTACCGGAGAAATTATGTCCGACCGGGTAAAAACCATTCAACCAAAATTGCAGAGTACCTTCAACACTGTCATGCGCTGGTCAGACAAATATCGTAAATTAAAAGTTCGCACCAACGCCGACACTCCTCAGGATAGCAAAATTGCTTTGGGTTTTGGCGCTCAGGGAATAGGTCTCTGTCGCACCGAACATATGTTTTTTGACAAGGAAAGAATCACCCACATTCGTGAGATGATTCTCGCTGAAAATGAACAAGACAGAATTAAGGCTCTCAAAAAACTTTTACCGCACCAGAAAAAAGATTTCATAGAAATTTTTAAAGTTATGAAAGGACTACCGGTAACCATTAGATTACTTGATCCTCCTCTTCATGAATTTCTTCCTAAAATAGATGAAAAAGAAGAAATCAAGATCCTCGCCAAGAATCTCAAAAAGAGACCAAAAGAGATTGTAAATACCATCATCAGACTTCGGGAAATCAACCCGATGCTCGGTCATCGCGGATGCCGTTTAAGTATTACTTATCCGGAAATAGCCAAAATGCAGGTCGAGGCTATCCTCTCCGCCGCCTGTGAATGTCAACAGCAAGGAATTAAGGTCAGTCCGGAAATTATGATTCCTCTCATCAGCATCAAAAATGAATTCACATTTTTGGAACCAATCTGTCACGAAACCGCCAAGAAAGTTTTTCAAAAATACAAGACTCAGGTTAAATACACCATCGGGACTATGATTGAAATTCCTCGCGCTTGTCTGGTAGCAAACACTATCGCCAAGCATGCCGAATTCTTTTCTTTCGGCACCAACGATCTTACTCAAATGGGATTTGGATTTTCTCGGGATGATGCCGGAAAATTTTTACCGGAATATGTAGGAAACGAAATCTTGCCTTGCGACCCTTTTCAAAAACTTGATATCGAAGGCATTGGCGAACTTATCAAAATTGCCATCAAGAAGGGTCGAAAAACTAAAAAGAATTTAAAAATCGGCATCTGCGGTGAACACGGAGGAGAACCCAGCTCCATTCTCTTCTGCCACCAAAACAAATTCGATTACGTTTCCTGTTCACCCTATCGCGTTCCCATCGCCAAACTGGCCGCCGCGCAAGCAGCGATCAACTAGCAAGAACCAATTTACAATTTACAGTTCACATTCAAGAATCAATAACTTAATTTCCAATTGAAACTTGATAAATTGTGTCTTGAATGAAAATTGTGAATTGTAAACTGTAAATTAGCTCCACAGAAATAAATATGATTATATCTAAAATTAAAAAATTTTTAGAAACTAGTAACCACCCCTTAATCGTAATCGGTGGCCCCACCGCCAGTGGCAAAACCAAGCTTGCCGTAAAATTATGTAAAGAATTTGACGGCGAAATTATCAACGCCGACTCCAGGCAAATTTACGATGAGATGGAGATCGGCAACGAACGAACTAAGCCGGAAGAGATGGAGGGTATCCCTCATCATCTTCTTGCCATTGCCAAACCGGACGAAGTTATCACCATCGCCGACTACAAACGTCTGGCCGAGAAGGTCATTGACGATATTCATTCCCGAAAAAAAATCCCCTTCCTGGTCGGCGGTACCGGTCTTTATCTTGACGTCGTTACCAGAAACTTCCAAATCCCCGTCGGCCATCCGGATCAGAAATTAAGAAAAAAACTCGAGCAAAAAAGCGTCGAAGAACTTCTTCAGAATCTTCAAAAGATCGATCGGAAAGAATATGAAAAACAAAAGATTCAAAAAAACAAACGCTTCATCATTCGTGCCCTGGAAATCTTTCAACTTACCGGCCAATCAAAATCCAACACTGCCGGTCAGGCAAATCCAAAATACGACTCGTTCAAAATTGCTATCAACTGGCCTCGTGAAATTCTTTACGATCGCATCAACCAAAGAACCGCCTATCAACTGGAACACGGTATGATCGAAGAAGTTCAGACCCTCCTCAAAAAATATGATCCCCTCCTTCCCGCCATGACTTCTATTGGCTGTAAAGAAGTCATCCCCTATCTCAAAAACGAAATTACCAAAGAAGAGCTCCTCGGGACCCTTCGTCAAAACAACCGCAACTACGCCAAACGTCAATTAACCTGGTTCAAAAAAGACCCGGACTACCACTGGATTGAGGGAAACGCAATTTAGAAAAAATATAGGTTATAAAAAATTCACTCCACCCTTAAATTTTAAGTGCCTTTTTTGTGTTTAATCTTAACCCTTTTCCCCTTGACGAATCCTTAGTTTATGCTAAAATCTACACTTAAAACACAAATTTATGTATACTATTAGTTTAGACTTCTAATATCCTTGAGATCTTTAGTCATGGTGGAAGAAAACCAAAAACCGGGAGATGATGATACGGGAGATTATGATTCAAAAAAACATGAAACAACAATTCACGTAAAAAAACCGGGTGATCCGGAAAGTGATCGGTTATTCGAGGTTTCACCGGAAGAAGAACAGCCCTCTCCATCCGTTCATCCTCCCAAAAGAAAAATAATGCGTCCGAAGGAAGTGGCGAGAAATGTGTCCCGTAGCGCAGCTCCCCCGTCACAGACGGGAAGCGAAGCGGAGGGTTCCAAAATGGAATTTTCCTTGGAGGCAAACGTTGAACCAAACAACAATGAAAATTCGGTTTTGGAAAGCATTTCCCCATTGAGGGAAATTAGAGATACGAATAGAAAAACTCGTGCTGTACCCTCTTCTCCTTCCAATGAAATAAAAACGGTAGAAACCGAAGAAACTCTTCTTAAAAGAAAGAGAATAATTTCCGCTTTACCTCGTTTTGTGCGAAACATTCTTTCGCGAAACAAGGAAGTTAACATTGAAAGCTCTGAAGAAAGTATCGGATCTCACCTCCTTCTCGATCTAACCAATTTTACCGGAAAAAGCGAGTTGGCCAAGATGATGTACGGAGACGCGGAAGGTGGAAAAATAATCAGAAACTGGATTAACGAAGCCATAGCCATAGCGGTGGAAAAAACCACTTTGTTGAATGGAGATGTCGTGTCTTTTCAGGGTGATGCCGTTCAGGTGATGTTTGAAGGAGAACGGCATGAAACAAGGGCAGTGCTGGCCACTCTTCTTCTTCAGGAAGCCATGAAAAATCTTCCGGATATTGTCACCAGAAATCTTTCCAGCTCCGAAAGATTGCATGACTATCTCTTGAGAGAAACCGGCGATACAGAGAAAACAAAAAAAGAAAGAAGAAGTAAAGAATTAATTCTTGAGACTATAGAAGAAGATTCCAAAACGCACAGAATAAACATCGGCAGATTTTCGGAAAACAGGGGAGGTCTTCAAAACTTCTCCGAGAAAATAATAATTTTAACCAATCAAGATGAAGAAATGGCGAGAAATGTGCCCCGTAGCGTAACTCTCCCGCCACAGACGGGAAGTGGAGCGAAGGGTTCCAAGGCAGAATTTTCCTTGAAGGCAAACGTTGAACCAAACAACAATGAAAATTCGGTTTTGGAAAGCATTTCCCCATTGCCATTGGAAGAAACCTATCAGATACAAGTAACCACCATTCGGGAAGGAGAATTTATTTATCGCTATTATTCTCTTCCTCAAGCTCCGAATCACCTTAGAGAAGATACGCCAAAGTTCCCTGCTTCAAAAATCCGTGTTCGGTACGAGCTGAAGGAGAATGGCAGTGGAAACAATGGAAACAGTCAGACCACCGAAGAAAAATTCATCCCCACGGAAATCTGCTTCTGTCTTGCCCAGGAAGGAAGTGCCGGAATCGCGAAAGGCGCTCATTTCAAAAACGTCCTGTCCGGCTCACAATTGGATGAGGAAGGAAAACCGGCAAGTTACTCATACTCCGTATCGGGTCAGGCTGTTAAAGAAATGGAAAGTATTGAAAAAACAGCCGGAGCCGGTGAAGCTTGGGTTAACGAGGAAATATACCAAGCTCTTAAAGATTTACCCTATCTTAAATTTCAGAAAAATGAAGAAGGAAGTTACAAAGTGGAATTCAAAAGCAAAAAATCAGCACAGAAATACTCAAAAATAGTGGAAGATATTGAACCACCGAAGATAGTAAACGAAGTTGAACTATCGAAGATGTTGAGCGAAGTCGAAGCATATTCAGACCGGGATATCGAAAAATTCAAAAGATGTTTTGGAGACGAGGTTAAGAAAAGACTTGAAAATAATCTACCCCCCACCCTTGATATTTGCCGTATACTTTACGTAACAATCGACCATATCTCGACACCCAAAGAAGTTTACGACATTATTGAATCTACGGTAAGAATTTTTGGAGGTCTGTTAAATAAAACCGGGTTGATTGTTTTTGGCGTACCGCCGAAAAGAGACGATGACACCAGGGCCTACGAATGCGCGGTGGAAATAAAAAAACGTCTGGAAGAAGCGGGCTATCCGGGTTTCATAGGAGGAGCCAAAGGGGACGTCTTTGTCGGACAAATTGGAAGTGATGAAAGAAACGAAATCACCGTCTACGGCGATTCTGTCAATGAAGCGGCAAGGCGATCAAAAAGACTCCTCGAACAATCTAAGTCAAACCCGCAACTCGCGAAAGATGGTGGTTTCGAGGCG
Organism: bacterium; assembly: GCA_030635805.1. Lineage (GTDB taxonomy): Bacteria > Patescibacteriota > Gracilibacteria > JAUYGZ01 > DAOVYC01 > DAOVYC01. The sequence continues at coordinate 5,123 of DAOVYC010000053.1, forward strand.
GGATGGGAAGCAAAAAGCTTTGAAAAAGGCAAGGAAACAATAGCGCGATTCAGGGGTCAGACAGGAGAAAGAACCGGATTTTTGCACCAAGAAAAGCTTGAACACAAAAAGAATCATGAGCTTCTCGGGCGAGAAGACGAACTTAAACAGATCTTGAGTATCATTCAGAGAGAAAATAAGGATACAAGATTCATAGAAATTCTTGGCTCACTCGGTATCGGAAAAACTTGTCTCATGGACTCAGTTGAAAAAAGTGTTGAGGAAAAAAATTCTGTAAAATACGTTGATATTATTTGC
>DAOVYC010000025.1 GCA_030635805.1 bacterium
CAATCAAGCATAAACTTACCAAATTTTGCAAAACCTTCCGTTTTTCGGATGCGGCCATAATAAATTAATTAAAAATAAATCCCATTGATTATGCTTAAATCGCTTTCCGTTTACAATATAATATATTTGGCAAATCACTTAAATTATGTTACAATATAACATAATAATTAATAATTTAATGATAGAGTTCTACAAAGATATATCCGTTTTTAAAAAAGCGCTTATCATCCTAAGCGCCATTACTGTTGGCATCATTGTTTTTGCCCTCAGTATTCTTCAATGGTTCTAGCATTTCCAACGGAAGTATTTAAAAAGCGGTAGATACAAGGCAAAAGAAAAATTTTAACCGTAGTGTACGAAGAGTACATGAGGATTTAAATTTTACTTTTAACGCCGTAGATGATGCTTTTTTAATACTTCCCAGGAAAGTCTTTGCCGATCACGATAATAATGTCCACCTCGGCATTACTTGGTCTTGTTTGAGGAGTATTTAGTTTTCTTCCTTTTGGCAAAAGTTCTCCAAGTTTTTGGATTGTCCAGGAAGACCCCCCATATTCAATGGCTGAATAATTGGTTTCAGAATAATCTTTCCCGTTCGTAGTGTTATTCACACGGACAATGTTAAATCCATAGGGAATAAGGTAATCCATCAAACTGGAGGCCGCGCCGGGAATACCGGATCCATTTTGGATTTCTATCCTGGCATTTTCCAGATAAACTTCGGGAGTGTCAAAAATCATACTCGTATATTCGTGAACATGTTTATACGTCTCACCCCACGGACGTAAAACAAAAGCTCCTCCATAAAATTCTCGCTCGGGAGTATACAAAAATCCACCCTCTTGGACTATTTCAATATCCCGAAGCACTTTACTCACCATCCGGGACGTATCAAAATTTTTAGCAATGCGGGCAAAGGAAACCATTTTTGTAAAAGCCATATTGGTTTCCACATTTTCATTGAAAGCATCCCACAGTTTTTTTAATTTCATCGGGGAAGTCAAAAGCTTCTTATCCTCCGCTTTCTCTTTTATTGCCATAATGAGCTGTTGTTGTCTTTGGGCCCGGTCAAAATCAGAAGTGGTATGACGGGATCTCGCATATTTCAAAGCGGTTTCACTATCCATGTGCTGAAGTCCGGCATCGATGTGAAATAATTCAGAGCCATAATTTTCATTCGGGTAAAATTCGTCATGAATTGTTTCTTTTACATCAACATCAATTCCATCAAGAATGTCCACCACATCCTTAAACCCCTTAAAATCCACTTTCATATAGTAATGGATATCAAGATTGGAAACCTGCTCTGCGGTGTCCGACAAAATCTCCAGGGCTCTTGCACTACCATACTCCGGCTTCAGATTTTCATAAATTTTATTGATTCTGCTGGATCCATATCCGGGTATTTTTACATATAAATCTCTGGGTATGGAAAGCATGCTCGCTATTTTCGTATTATGATTGTAAGAAACCACGATCATACTATCGGTCAGATCCGGAGCGTCATGATCTCCGCCTCCTATCCCAACCGCCAAAACATTTGTCCTGTACATTTCATCTTTAGTGACATCTCCGGCAAACATAAAAAAGATATCACCGGGGCTAAAATTCATTGTGTAAAAAACAGCGGTTGAGATTATTTTGAAAACAAAAAATATCGCCAAAACCATAATTGCCGAAGCGAATAAAACCGATATTTTTCTGGTACGAAATTCCTCTTTATTACGCGGAAAAAGACGAAGAACTTTTTTAATCATTTTCTTTTTTTTGGATGGTAATTCGTTATCGCCGATAGGCCTTTGTTCAAAAATCATTATAAATATGGAGGGAAATACGCACGTGGCATCTTAGACTATCTAAAGACATGGTTCAATCTTAACCATGTAATTTTTACAATTTTTACAATTTTTAAATTTTTGTAAATAATTTCAAATGTCTAAATTTCCAAAGGCTACTAAGAATTTCTGATTTGCACCTCTGTAGCCCCCAAATTACGAAATTGAGATTTATTTGAAAAATTTAAAAATTCAAAAATTCTTCTTCCTCCTCCCTTCACCAAGATCCTCACCTCCGTACACGGTGCTGAAAATGATTTCGGTAAATATTCCGCCCATTCAATAATTACTATTCCATTTGGATCCTCCAGTGCTTCATCCAGAAAAATGGATGACGTATCTCCCTTTTTTTCAGAAAGTAAATACAAGTCGAAATGATAAAGGGTTATTTCCTTATCGGGAACTTGATATGTACGTAAATACGTATAGCTGGGACTGGCGATATTTTCGGAAATATTTAATTCTTCGGCAAAACCGCGTACAAACGTGGTTTTTCCGGCTCCCAGCTCTCCTTTCAGCAAGATTACGCAAGGTGTCTTGCATTTTTTTGCAAATCCTTTTGCAATATCCTTTGTTTCTGCTTCTGTAGCACTTCGGAACTCACGATAGCTTGTAGAATCCATGATTTTTTGCTATAATTCTAAGATTCATTGAAAAATTTACCATGATATTTAAATCAATGTAAGGGGTTTCCCCTTACACGAGCGGAGAGAGCGGAGAGAGCGGAATGAGCGGAGGGAGTAGAAACTAAAAATACTATTCCTACCGCTCCTTCCGCTCCTACCGCTCCTACCGCTCCTCTCATTTAACAAAAACACAAATGAAACAACCTTGGTACAAAAAAATATGGGAAACTCCCTGGATGAGGAATACCTCTATTGGTGCTGGCGTTGTTTTGCTTACTGTCATCGCCTTTGTAGGTCAGCAATATGCGGAATGGTTAGGAGCTTCTCTTGTAGGGGTTCCATCTTGTGTTCAGGATAGCGGGAAAATAGTTACCTTCCCCGTTGCCGGAGTGGCCGATAGTCTTTCCAAGGCAGACATCACTCAGGCCATTCAGGATCGAAAGATTTCAACTCTTCATGGCAAATACTACTCCACAACTACGAGCCAGCTTGCCACCTTCTTCAACAAGATTACAGGCGCTACCAGTGGGCAGGAACTCAACACCGTTCAAACGGAAGAATATCAATCCGGCGGGCATATTGGTATTGATGTCCCGGTCTGGTGGCACGACGATAAAGAAAATGTACCTATCGTATCACCTTTTACTCAAGCGGAAGTGTACAGAACCTTCAGTGTGGATGAAGGTTCAAATACCTGGGGAAACGGAGTAACGCTTTGTTATTCCAACGAACACGGTACTTATTTTGCTCACTTTGCTCATTTAAGAGACAAACCTCTTCTTACCGAAGGACAGATCATTTCCAATGGAGAGCAAATCGGACATGTGGGAGATACCGGAAATAGTCATGGAGCTCACCTCCATTTTCAAGTAAATAAGTACGCTCGCTATAATCCGTATTACACCAGCGATCCTATAGTCATGAAATCAACTTTTATAGATCCTCTCTTGCTGGCTACCAACACAACTCTGGCCTATGGAGGCAACGTCCTCGTTGCCGGTCCCGAGCCGACAGAAAACAACACAACCACCAGCGATCTTCTAAGCGCTTCCATCATGAACCTATCGCTCACTCCGACAAAGAGTTCCGCGGAAGTGGGGGAAAAGGTAAAGGTTACCGTGGATGCCAAAGATAAAGATGGTAATCCGGCCTCGGGCAAGATTCTCATTACCTCCAGTGTTCCAATAGGACTTCCTGCTGAAAAAGAACTTAGCGATGGATCCGGAGAACTTGAAATCACCAGTTCTTCAGCACAAGACATAAAGCTCACCATCACCAATAAAAATGGTGATGTATCCAAGAACGTTACTATTTCTTTCAAGACGACCGAGACAGAGAAAGATACGGAAGTTAGCAACAAAGTTAAAGATATTTTTACTGATATCAGTTCCATCTCAAGCCCGGAAGAATCTGCTATTCAATATTTATGGGACAACAAAATCACCACCGGATGCAGTGCGGACAAATTTTGCCCGAACGACAACTTAAATCGTGCCGCCGCGGCTACCTTCCTTATCCGAGCCTTCTATCCTCAGATAGACCTCAATTCTGTTGCCATTGGAAGCATGCCGTTTAGTGACGTAGAAGTCAGCGATTGGTACGCTGCCCCGGTATATATTGCAAACCTGGCCAATTATAATGGTGTGACAAAGCCGGTTATTATCAAGGGCTCCGATGGTAGAGCTATGCCGGCCAGCAATGTTAAACTGGAAGAGTTTTCCGCTATGATTCTTCGCGTTCTCAATGTGGAGGTAACGGAAACAGAGGCATGGTACGAGGGATATCTTACCAAGATGAATCAGCTTGGGCTCATCTCTCAGAGCGAATCAACCGGTTATCTGGGAAAATCTATTTCCAGAAAAATGGTAGCCCGCATTCTTCATCAAGCCACTATCTGGTATCAAAGTAACCCCAACGGGCTGGCTCTTACCGAAGCGGAAAAAAAAGCCAACGAAGTAGTGGAAGTTCCTCAAAAACTGGAAGCTGCCAATAATGGCATTCAAGTCGTTCTTCAGTGGCAAAACAGCTCTTCCGGCAATATTGGCTATAACATCTATCGTAAAATCGAAGATGGCGGTTACGAACTAATAGGTGAGAAAGTTACCGATCTTATATTTGGCGACCCGGGTATTGTTACCGGAAAAACTTTCACCTATAAAGTTGAAACTGTAAGTTTAACTTCCGGAAAAACCAGTGAAGCGAGCGAGGAGGTGAGTATTCAGATTTAGCTTGCAATCAAGAACTCCATATTTTTTACATACAGACACGCCACGGCGTATCTCTACGGTTTGGATAAAAAATATATGGAGTTATCAGAGATACTGATGGAATTCTGTATATTTTGTCAAATACGTAGAGACATACCAATGGTATGTCTGTATGTAAAATATAGAATTTCACCAAGAACCCCATAAACTAGCCATTCCAAAAACTAAGGTGCATTGTCATTCATCAAGTTATACACAAGCTTTGCACGATATTTTTTTATAGTAAATAGCAGGGCATGATCACTTATCAAGTCCTTCTTAATATGTAACTCAGGACTGGATGCACTGATTTTATGATAGATCTTGTAAGCGGCAGAAAGGGAGAAATTTTTCCCAAATTCCTTCTTAAAAAACTCCTGAATCATCCTTCCCGTCCAATTTTCGTTCCTCAATCCGAAATCAGAAGGCTTCTTCTTAAGAGCTTCCCGGAGAATAACAATCTGCTTAACACTAAGCTTAGATGGTCGTCCGATTTTTTCCGATGGATTCAATCCTTCAAAACCCTTCTCATTAACCAGCTTTATCCAACGAGTAAGTGTATTTCTCCCAACACGCAAAATCCGACACGTTTCTCTGTGTGTCTTTCCGGTAAGTAGCAACTGAAGGGCGAGTAATTTTTTATCCAGATTTTTAGAAGATGCCGAAAGAGCACTTTGGATAGCCTTCATAGTAATCTTCGGATTCGTAATCTGAGTTGGTTTCATAGAGAGAAAAAAGCATGCACTCTATTAATACAAAAAAAATCACAAATGCACAAGTATTAATACACGCACTAAAGTTTTTAAATCTTTATATTGTACGAACTTCTTGTTATATTAAACTAAACTATTAAACCGACATGCAAAAGCTTATCGACTGGATTGATCAATTTCTCACTCATGTCGAGATTGAGAAAAACCAATCCCTCAAGACTGTCGAAAACTACAAACATTATCTGGGTCGCTTTCAGGAGTGGGCCGGAGATGTCAAACCGAACAATATTAATCTCCCCTTGGTTCAAAAATACCGTCTTTATCTCAACCGGATGGAGAACAATAAAAAAAAGAGTGATGGTACGCTCAGTCTCAAGACTGAGAATTATCACATGATTGCCTTGCGGGCTTTCCTCAAATATCTCGCCAGGAACGATGTGGAAAGTCTTGCGCCGGAAAAGATCACCTTATCTAAAACAGGGGAGCGTACTGTAGAATTTCTTACTCCGGAAGAAATTGTCAGACTTTTTCAGGCGGTAGAGCGGAGTAATCAGAAGGGGATTCGCGATTACGCGATTCTGGAAACCCTCTTCTCTACCGGTCTTCGGGTCAGCGAGCTCACCAACTTGAATATCAGCCAAGTAGATCTGAAACGTGGCGAGTTTATGGTTCGCGGGAAGGGGCGTAAGCCCCGTATTGTCTTTCTCTCCGAGAAAGCCATCCGCTGTATCAAACTCTACCTCAATACTCGTACCGACAATCTGGAACCGTTATTCATTTCCCATAGCCCGAATACCAAGCGAGCCGGTATTCTCGATGAAGAAAGATTACGATTATCGGAACGTTCCGTGCAGAACATCGTTAAAAAATATGCCCTCCTGGCCGGCATTATCAAAAAGGTGACTCCGCATACCCTTCGACACTCTTTCGCCACAGGATTGCTTACCAATGGCGCTGACATTCGTTCCGTGCAGGAGATGTTGGGACACGCGAGTATCACCACCACTCAAATTTACACTCACATAACCAATAAGCGGCTCAAGGAAATTCACGAGAAATTTCATCCGGATGAAAAAGGAAAACAAAAATCAGACGGTCACATCATCATCGGACAGGACATGTAACATGTAACATGAAACATAAAACATTGTATTTCAGAATTTCTAGATTACATTCGTTCGAATTAGTTTAATTTGTTAGATTCGTGTCCTATCGTAGCCCTGTAGCCCTAATTTTGAATTTTGTAATCTTGTAATTTTGAATTTTGTAATCAGCTCTCCATGAAAGTTCCTCTCAAAAAACGATCAGATAATTCGTATCACATCGAGATCTTCAACGAAGATTTCAGTTATATTGCTAAAGATCTAAAGAAACTTAATCTCAGCGATCATTACATCGTCATTACCGATTCCAACACTCATCAGCTTTTCGCCCGCAGTTTCCAGAAAGCTTTCAAAAAAGAAAAATTAAATATCGACGTTCTTGGGGTAACCGCCGGAGAAAAAAGTAAAAAATGGAATGTAGTCGGCAAGCTTCTCTCCGAACTGGTCAGGCTCAATGCCACTCGCAAATCTTGCCTTATCGCCCTGGGCGGCGGTGTTGTTGGAGATCTGGCTGGCTTTTTAGCTTCAGTCTACATGCGTGGTATCAGCTACATTCAGGTTCCCACCTCACTCCTTGCCATGGTGGACAGCAGTATTGGCGGGAAAACAGGCGTAGATCTTCCCGAAGGCAAAAATCTTGCCGGTAGTTTTTGGCAACCGAAAAAAGTCTACATATCCATGCAGGTATTAAAAACCCTCCCGGAAAGACAGCTTCTCTGTGGGCTTAGCGAAGTAGTTAAATACGGATGCGTAGGGGACAGAAGCTTCTTCATTTTTTTAGAAAAGTCATTCAAAAAAATGCTTAAGAAACAAAAAAGGGAATTAGAAAAAGGGAAAAGAGATCAGAAAAAAATAGTGGATATTTCCTGGCTTTATCGCGAGGAATATCAAAAATTCCTCACGGAGATAATTCGCAGATCAGTCATTATCAAGAGAAGTGTAGTCAGAAAAGATGAGAAAGAAGCAGGCGCGCGCGCCATTCTGAACTATGGCCACACCGTGGGGCACGCCGTTGAGCAACTTAGTCGCTACCGACTCAATCATGGCGAATCTATCAGTATTGGCATGAATTACGAAGCTCAACTCGCTCACCAACTTGGCTATCTAAGTAAAAAAGAGCTAGAAAGACAAAAAACCCTTTTTCAACTTATCGGTCTTCCCACAGAAATTCCTCCCACCATGGATCGAGCGGAAATGATCGACTCGGTGGCCTCAATATTCGCTAGCCGTTACGTCTATCCCGAAAAAGCCATTCAGATGGATTC
>DAOVYC010000001.1 GCA_030635805.1 bacterium
AATTGTGATCTTGTTTTTCTTATCACCTCTTTTTATTCGTCTCTTGTATCCCGGATTTGATATGGAAACACAGGCAACGACGATTACCCTGATGCGAATAATGCTTCTTTCTCCTTTATTTTTCGGTTTTTCGGCAGTCTTTTCCGGAGTTCAGACCGCTTTTCGAAATTTTATTTTCTATGCCCTGGCTCCGGTGCTTTATAATCTTTCGATTATTTTCGGCATCGTATTTCTGGCTCCAAAGTACGGTATTTACGGGGTTGCCTACGGAGTGGTTGGAGGAGCACTTTTGCACGCTTTGATTCAGGTGCCGATTGTAATAAAATTCGGGTTTCGTTTCTCACCGATTTTTGCCTGGTTCCGGGAAGATCTCCGAAAGATGATTAAGCTGGCTATTCCGAGAATTCTGGGAATAGCCTTGTTGCAGGTAAACTTGCTTGTGGAAGGTCTGATTGCCTCCCTTGGAATCGCGGGCGGATTAACCGTACTTCGTTACGCTCAGGATCTGCAATCGTTTCCAATAGGTATTATTGGACTTTCGGTAGCGGTGAGTAGTTTTTCAACACTTTCCGCGCTAGCGCTTGCCGAGAACGGCAAGCAACGTTTTATATCTCATCTTTCTAAAAAAATTGGAAATATTCTTTTCCTTATCCTTCCCTCGTCTATAGGACTTTTTTTGCTTCGTTTTTCGATAGTCAGAATAATTTTGCAATCCGGAGCTTTCACGGAAAAAGATGCGATATTGACGGCAAATACGCTGGGAATTTTGTGTTTGAGTCTTTTTGCCGCGAGCTTGATACCGCTACTTTCTCGGGCGTTTTACGCTCTTAAAAACACGAAAACTCCCCTGTTTCTGGGGATTTTTACTGTTGTGCTTAATACAACATTAAGTCTGATTTTAGCACCTCGTTATGGCATCTATGGTCTTGCTTCCGCTAATGCTATCGCTGTAACTTTGATGGTTTTTCTTTTATTTTTCTTTTTAAAACGTAATCTTAAGGGTGAAAAATCACTTTATTCTTTCCGTGATTTTTCTCGAATTTTATTGCCATCAATCTTGATGGCTCTGGCTATAATCGGTGTACAATCGATTTTTGAAATGCCTACAGCTATCCTTTATCTGTATTTGTATACCGGAGGATTAGTTGCTCTTGGGGTGATCGTTTATTTTGGAATAGCGTTGGTGATGAAATCACCGGAGATGTATGAGAATGTGTTGTTTAAAAGGCTCAGGAGCGGTCCTTCGGCCCTTCAATTAAATTCAGGGTCGTCCCGAGCTGGTCGAGGGACGGCAAGCTCAGGATCTTCGAGGAGCGGAGGGAGCGGTACGAGCGGAGGGAATTAGAGGATACGAAACTTGATATTGGAATCGAGAGCCGGAATGCTGGATGACCAAAAAGGCCAGACGCGAATATCAACATTGCTGATTTCTTCCATATTCTGGATGAAATATTTCGCCTCGTCTGCATTTTTCCCGAGAATGCTTGATCTTACTCGTTCAATAAGCGAATAGCCTTCTTTTGAATCTTGTCTTAGATCGAACTCTTCTATCCCCTTCATGGTCACCGCCAGCTTGATTCTATCGAGATTACCGAACACCGAATCACTTCTCACAACACGATAGGTCATGGAATTTCTATCAATCGTTATTAGGTGCTTTTGAGGATGAACTTTTGACTTTAGCTCATTTTCCAACACCCTAAAAAATTCTTCGTCGTCGTACGCTATTCCTTTTATCTGCATTTTTACCGATGCCGTAAATGACTTGAGCGGTTTTCCTATTTCGTCTTCCGGAAGAGATAGTTCTAAAATACGATAATTGATAAATTCCTCATCATCGAGTAATACAAGGCGCAGTCCTTTTGCCGCATTTTGCTGGGCCACAAAAATCCTGAACTCTTCTTCAACCGATTCCTCTATTCGTTCCTTGAGTTTTTGTGAGGCTGTTTTAATATCTTCCTCTGTAAGAACATCGTAAGTTTCCGTTAGTCCACCCGTAAAATCTTCGTAAGCTTCGGCATAGAGAATTTTTTGTGAAGTCGGATCGAGAGCCGGCAAAATAAGAGACGAACCTTTGGTTATATTCCCCCTATCCCCTACTATTTTTTCTCCGGCATCCATTTCGTCCGCTATGACATCAATAAGAATGACCCCCGGTACTTTTTCACGGGTTAATTTACCGTTCTCGTCGCGAATCATGGCGTAGGTGGAACCCGGAACTTCTATTTTTTCATTTATTCTAAAAATAATTTGTCCTTCTGTTCGGAACCTTGTGTTTTTAATTAATATCCATGGTTTTAAGCGCTCGTTATAAATTTTTATTTTTCCTGATGAATTTGTGCCGGTAAAAATCTCACCGGTCACCGGAAATGTTTCTGATCTTTCTATAACGGCTTCCACCGGAAAAGTAGTGATTGCGTGAGCACGTTCGGGGCCGTGTAGCTGTCGTTTTTTTTCTTTACCTACCAGGATTAGATTTGTTGTTTTCTCAATAATATTTGAGGCCGGTCTAATTTTTATGGTTGCTGAAGGCAGGGCGACGTAACTTATGATCAGAAATAATCCAATAGCCCCTATGAGAAATAAAAGGAAATTTCTCCGCTTAATGGTAAGGTTGATAAGTTTTTCACTCCACATTCTGAATTCGTTTGAACCAAGTTGAAGCTCTTTTCCTGCATCTGTTTTTTTAACTGAAATTGCTTTTTTCTTTTTTTCTTCTTCGGCAATAAGTTCTGTCAGGCTGAGTTTTCTTGAAACTGATCTGTGTGGTTTTAATAAACCACTTGTTGGTCTTAATTTTTGCACACGTACTATTGGTTGCTTGTCAGTCCTTTTTTCCTGTTTAGGAAGCTTCTTTACGGGTATTTCATAAAATATCAAGTTTGTTTTTTCAAGAAGTTTTTTCCCAACCTTGTCCCTGGTAATAACTTTGACATCTTTTTTGAATTTCTTGAGTCTCTCCGCCAGAAGTTTGAGATTTATGAAACTCTCAAAAATAAGAGCTTTTTCCGGAAAAACAAGAGCTACTTTTTCCGCTTTAGCTTTTTCAATCTTACTTAAGATTGTGGTAATCTCGTCATCAATCTCGATAAAGATGATTTTTCTTTCAGACAAAATAGGAGAATTAGGTTGTAGGGATTAGTTTAGTTTTTTGTAAATCGGTTCTCCTTTTTTAATTTTCATTCCTACCTTAATAGCCCCCTGAAGAGAATTGAAAGTTTCCAGTTTGATTCCAAGAAGATTTTGAATTTTTTCTGCGACCTCAGGCACAAAGGGCTGCGCCATTACGGAAATGTGCGCGAGTAATTCGGTAAGAATCCCAAGAGTTTCAGCTAATTCATCTGTTTTTCCCTCCTTGGCAAGAATCCATGGTTTTTTTTCGTCAATGAATTTATTGCCGAAATCGACAAGTTCCCAGGCGATAGAGGCGGCATTGTGGAGTATCATGTTTTCCATTTCTTGATGATATCTTTTCCAAATTCCTTCCACTTTCTCTCGGGTGAATTTTGAGTTGGTCTTTTTTATCTCTCCTTTGAAATATTTATCCAGCATGATGGTAATCCGATGAACGAGATTGCCAAGATTGTTTACCAAATCAGATGAGTATTTTTCTTCGAATCTTTCGTAGGTAAAGTCGCCATCCTTACCCATTGGTATTTCTGATAGAAGGTAATAACGAAGAGCATCCACGCCATAATTTTCCACCAATTCAAAGGGAGATATGGTGTTTCCTTTGCTTTTGCTCATTCTTTCTCCTTTCATGTTAATCCAACCGTGAACAAGTTCATTTTTGGGAAGCGGCAATTCTGCCGAGAGTAGCATGCCTATCCAAATAGCGGCGTGAAAACGGACGATATCTTTCCCGACTACATGGGTACAATTGGGCCAATATTTTTTAAAATTTTCCGCTTCATCCACGTAGCCCAAGGCGGAAATATAATTTGTGAGAGCATCACACCAAACGTACATAATTTGACTATCGTCATCCGGAACGGGAACTCCCCAATTCAAGGATTTTCTCGGTCGTGAAAAACTTACATCTTTTAACCCCTCTTCAATAATATTTAAAATCTCTTTTGCTCGAAATTCCGGGACAATAGCTAATTCACGGGAGCGAATAAGATCACCAATCTTTTCTGAATATTTAGAAAGTCTGAAAAAATAATTTTCTTCTACAATTTTTTCCGGTTCACAGTCGTGGTGAGGACATTTCCCGTCCATAAGTTCTTTTTCGGTCATAAACTTTTCACAGCCCACACAATAAAGACCTTCGTATTTATCTTTGTAAATATCCCCCTTTTCGACCAGTTTCCTCCAGATTTTTTGGACTGCGGGCCAGTGACGTTTTTGATCCGAGGTGCGAATAAAATCGTCGTTGGTACATTTGAGAATTTTAGCGAGTTCTTTGAATTTTGCGGTATTTTTATCACAAAGCTCTTTAACGGTAAGTCCTTGTTCTTCTGCAGTCTGAATAATTTTGGAACCGTGTTCATCTGTGCCCGTGAGAAAAAAAACATCATTTCCCAAAAGTCTCTGATAGCGAGCAAGACAGTCCGCCTCAAGCAGTTCCATGGCGAAACCAATGTGCGGTTCGCCATTCACGTAAGCGATGGAGGTGGTGATGTAGAAAGGGGTCATGATGGTGGGATTAAGGGGATAACGGAGACACGCCACGGCGTGTCTCTACGGAGACGTAATATGTCACGTCTCTACGGAGACGTAATATGTCACGTCTCTACGGAGACGTAATATGTCACGTCTCTACGGAGACGTAATATGTCACGTCTCTACTTTTTGGTTTTCTTTGTTTTTTTCTTGTCTTTTTTCTCTTCCTTTTCTTCTTCAACTGGTTTTTCGTCTGATTTTTCCTCCTCAGAAGGTGGTGAGCCTGTCGTAGACCCTGAGTTTCGTCGAAGGGCCGAACCATTCTCCTCTTTATTTTTCTTCTTTTTCTCTTTTTTCTCTTTCTCACCTGACTTCTCTTTCTCTTCTAATTCCTCTTTTTCCTTCTTTTCTTCCAGCTTTTTTTCTTTCTGGTCTTTTATTGATGCTGGTTCTTCTGTACAGCTAATAACTGCCTTTTCTATATTTTCGGCATCTTTTTTAGTAACCCCTTCAATAGCCATAAGTGCTTCTACATTCAGACCCTGGAGTTGAACAACTTTTACAAATCCGGCTGTTTCTAATTTTTTGATAATTGCTTCGTTCATATCCAGATCTAAAATTTGCCTGTCTTCACTAATTTCTTTCTTTCCCGGCTCTTCTCCTTTTATCTTTTTGTCTACTTCCTTTTTCTTAAGTTCATCAAGCTTGGAAGGATCAAGTTTATCTAAATCAAGAATATCTATCTCCCAACCCGTGAGCTTGGAAGCCAGCCGAACATTTTGACCACTTTTACCGATGGCTAAAGCTCTTTCTTCTTCAGCAACATAAATACCCGCTCTTTTTTCCTTATCATTGAGATCGATGTGGGTAATATTTGCCGGTGAAAGTGCCTTCTCGAGGTATTCTTTTTGGTCTTCCTTCCATTCAATAATATCGATTCTTTCATTGTCAAATTCCTCCATAATGCTTTGGATGCGAACACCTTTTTGCCCTACACAGGCTCCAATAGGATCGATACTGGAATCCGTTGATTTTACAGAAACTTTAGTACGCACTCCCGGTTCACGAGCAACGGATACTATTTCTACAATACCGTCTTTAATTTCCGGGATTTCCATCTCAAGAAAACACTCAACCAGTTTTGAGTGTGAACGAGAAATTAGAAGCTGGGGTCCTTTGGGTGTTTGATCACACTTTTCCAGGTAAACCTTGATACGCTGACCGCTATGAAATTTTTCTCCGGGGATTTGATCTTTTGGAAAAAGAATCGCCTGAGTTCTTTCCAGATCAACATAAACATTTTTCCCCTCGATACGATTCACAAAACCGGAGAGAATCTCGTGCTCTCTATCTTTGTAAATGTCGTGAACAATATCTTTTTCCGCTTCCTGAAGCCGTTGGATGATGACTTGTTTAGCACTCTGAGCCGCTATTCTGCCATAATCCGGAGGAGTTACATCAATTTTGATAACGTCTCCCACTTTTATATCTGATTTATATTTCTTGGCTTCTTCAACGGAAATCTGAAGATTTTCGTCTTCCAGATCACCCTTCTTGACCACATCCTTCACAAGAAGGATGGTGGCACCGCTTTCGGTATCATTGAGAACCACCTCAATGTTCTGATCACGATTACCGTAATCTTTACGGTAAGCGGCACGGAAAGCATGCTGAATGATGTCGAGCACTTTGTCTCTTGGAATGTTTTTTTCCGCACAAAGCTGGTTGATGGCGGCCATGAATTGAGATTGCATGATTTAGGGATTAGGTGTTGGGTGTTAGGAACGAGTATCGGAAAACCAGAAGCTTAGATAATCACAAGCTTCTCATCGCGGTTATTGTAGATAATAGTCCACTGAAAATCAATCTTTTCCTGTTGTTAAATAGCGCATTACCGAATAACACATTCTCTCAAGAGTTTTTCTGTGGTTTTTTGTTTCATGGTCAGGAATGCTTTGGCGGTCGCTTTTACATCGTCTAGAGCCCTGTGGCGACGTTCACAAATAATACCCATGTACTGAATTAAAGAATCGAGACTGTGACTGTGTAGCTGAGGAAGAGTTTTGCGGGCAAGACTAACGGTACAGATAGCTTCCAGGGGAGGATGTAAAATGCCCGTCTTCTCTATCTCATGATTGATAAAAGAAAGATCAAAAGAGGCATTGTGGGCGATAAGGATGGAATCAGCCACAAATTCCAAGAATTTCGGCAAAACAATATCAATTGTATCGGCATCTTGAACCATTTCGTCAGAAATGTTGTGAATTTTTTGCGATTCGTGAGGAATTCTTCTTTCCGGATTAATAAGCTCCTGAAATTCACCAAGAAGATCGACTCCTTTATTTTAGATAGCCGCAATCTCACCAATTCGGTCTCCGCTACGGGGTGATAGTCCCGTGGTTTCGGTGTCGAAGATGGTGAAGACTGGAAGCAAGATTACAAGATTACAAGATTCAAAATTACAAGAAAGCTGATAAACTAAAGCTTACTGCTTATCCCGCCTTTTGCGGAACCCCGCCTTGGCGGTGGTTAGCTTACTGCTTACTGCTTGAAAGAACGTACTCGGTTTTTTTGCGAAAGGCAAAATAAAAAATTCCCCGGATGAGGAATTTTCTATAGAGATGCCCATTTCTCACTAATACCTAATTCGGGAGTAGGAATATTGTTCCTACTTGCATTTTGTAGGTTCGTCCTCCTTTGGAACGAAATGTTGCCTCCTCACTATCTTCTCTGTCAATTTTCTCCAAAACACATTCGTTTGGGAGTTTTGGTACTTCCATGGAATTGAATTGAATACAATATTTTTTTACCGGGTGTTCAACAACAACTTGTTTTGTATCGTTTTCAATAACGACACCTTTACCCTGCAAGTTGTTAAGCATTTTTTCAAAATGTTTATCTGTGAGAACTGCAAGGTTTTTATTATTTAATTTTTCTTTGGTGAGAATCATTTTGTTTTTTTATTTTTATAAATTAATTCGAATCATGATATCATATTTTTGATGAAAATGAAAGTGTTTAGTTTGGGGTAGGTGAATGAAATGGGTGGAATGAGCGGAGAGAGTGAAATGGGTGAAGGGAGTGGTAAGACGTTGTAGAACCTTGCATTTTCTGCTATAATAAGACAATTATAGGATAAAATAGTATATTTGTAATTTAAGTCGATGCTCACTTTTATTTCCGCGCATCCGATAATCTCAGTTTTAATTGGAATTCCGGTTCTATGGGTTTTTGGTGCTCTTCTCTTTTTGTATATCCGTGATCGAGCAAATAGGAAGAGATCGATGCAAATGGTTTTTTTGAGAGTAATGTTGCCAAAAAAGGAGGGAAAAGAGGAAAAAGAGGCGGAGGGGGAACAGTTTGGAACAAGTAAAGACTTTATAAAGAATTCCGGGGTGATGACTCAGCTTTTAGAGGCTTTATATGCCATAATTTCACCAAAAATAATAGATAAAATTACAGGACAGAACTTTTTCTCTTTTGAATACGCTGTTGTTGATAGTCGAATATATTTTTATGTGACCACCCCTTATTATCTTCAGGAAATATTTGAAAAACAGATTACCGCTTTTTATCCCGATGCCTGTGTAGAAAAAGTGGAGGATTATAATATATTCACCGAAGATTCCAAGCAGGTTGCTACCGTTATGAAGTTCGCCAAACCGAATTTCTATCCATTGAAAACTTATCAGAGACAGGGGGATGACCCGATAAACAATATTCTGAATGCCTTTTCTAAACTTAAAGAAGATGAAGGAGCGGCTGTTCAAATAATTCTTCGACCAAAAGGTGATGGATGGCAGAAGAAGGGCAGAAAAAAGGCTGAAAAAATATTCCAGGGTGAAAATAAAAAAAGTTGGCTTTCTTATTTGAATCCGATTAAATTTTTGGGGACTTTAATAAATATTCTTTTTCATGGTCCGACTGCGGAAAACCTTCGTGAAAATATGGATCTGGAAAAAGGATCGACCCGCACAACTCCTTTGACTGACGAGACCGTAAAAGCAATTGAAGAAAAAAATACCAAACCCGGTTTTGACACGAGAATAAGAATAGTTACAAGTGCGAGTACGAAAAGACGAGCTATGCAAACACTTAGTGTGATAAAAACAGCAACATGTATTTGTAATGCTCCTCATTTAAATGGATTATCGGCAACCAGATATCATTCAGTTCAAAAAATAATTTATGATTTTATTTACAGATCATTGGCTCGGACATGGATTCAAAGACTTACCTTCAACAAGATGATTTTGTGCAGTGAAGAAATTGCTTCTATTTTTCATTTCCCTTCGGCAAAGTATAATGATGTTCCGGGTGTAGCTTGGCAAAGATTTACCGTGGTTCGTGCTCCGGATGATCTTCCAAAAAAAAGTGATTCCACTATTCATCTTGGATTCAATTTGTATCGTGGAGAGAGAAGGGAGGTTAATATGCTGGAATCAGATCGATTTAGACATCTTTACACTATAGGACAAACCGGTACCGGTAAGTCTGTATTCTTGGAATCACTTATTAAGCAGGATATTGAGGCGGGACGAGGGGTTTGCGTGGTGGATCCACATGGTGATTTAGTGGATGCCTGTCTGAGCTGGGTGCCAAGGGAACGAGCGGATGATGTGATCTTTTTTGATCCGAGTGACCTGGAACGACCAATGGGCTTGAACATGTTGGAGGCGGATACACCGGAAGAAAAAGATTTTATCGCCTTAGAGGCGATGAACATGATGATCGGATTATTTGGAAACGAGATTTTTGGTCCGCGTATTCAGGATTACTTTCGTAACGGATGTTTGACTTTGATGGACGATCCGGATGGCGGAGCATTGACTGATATCGTGCGCTTATTTACGGATGATGCCTGGCAACAAATGAAGGTTTCCAAGGTAAAAAATCCAATCGTAAAATCTTTCTGGGTAAATCAAATGGCTCAGACCGGAGCAAGAGAAAAGCAGGAAATGATTCCTTATTTCGCCGCAAAGTTTGGTTCTTTTATAACTAATACTTTGATGCGTAACATTCTGGGGCAAACTAAATCAGCCTTCCGATTTGACGAAGTGATGAATGGTAAAAAGATTCTTCTGGTAAAGCTCGCCAGGGGCTTGGTAGGTGATATAAATGCGAATCTACTCGGTATGATTTTTGTAAATAAAATTCAGGTAGCGGCAATGCGCAGACAACAGATGCCAAAGGAGGAGCGCATCCCTTTTTATCTTTATATAGATGAGTTCCAGAATTTTATTACCGATAGTTTTGAAAACATTCTCTCGGAAGCTCGTAAATATCGACTTGGATTGATTATTGCCCACCAATACATAGATCAAATGATTAAGGACGGAAAAGATGAGAAGATTAAAAACGCGGTGTTTGGTAACGTGGGTACCATTATGAATTTAAAAATCGGTGCTAAAGACGCTGAATATATGGCAAAGGAGATGGCACCTATATTTTCGGATAACGACCTTATAAACTTAGAGGGATTTAATGCTTGTCTGAAGCTGAGTATAAATAATATGGTTTCTAAACCTTTTAGTCTGCAAACTATAAGGTATTGGGAAGAAAATCCTTATGATCAGCCTAATAAAGAACTGGCTGAGGCATTGGTACAGCTTTCCAGATTAAAATACGGAAGAGATGTGGAATTTGTAGGACGAGAAATTATCAGAAGAATAGGAGCTTCGATAGATGATAAACCAAAGCCTCCTCAGGAAGGATCTCCGTTTGGGATGTAGTTAAACTAAAGATCCGTGGGAACGGTAGGATTATTGGGATATTTGGGATATCAAAAAAACGATCTTAAGCGTCCTAAGCGTCCTAATTATCTTACCGATCTTAATTATCCCGAGCCCTAAAGACAGTCGGCGATTTTTGCCAGTGCTTCGGGAGAACGACCACCCAGATATTGTTTACCATTAATAATCCAGGCAGGATAACCTTCAATACCCGCCTCTTGGCACGCCACTCTTTCTTCATCGCAATCAACCAGATTGATGTATTTAAGTGATCCTCCAAAAGCCTCTTTTTGATTCTTGCAGTGCGGACACCAGCTTGTTTGGTACAAAACCGCACCTTTTTCGGTAAGACATTGAGCAATTTGGTCATAAGGACCCGGTTCATCCACTATGCTTGCTTGTCCATCACATCCGGTAATAAAAACTACAATTATGGCAACAATGATCCCAAAGGTGATTATTTTATTTCCGAACATAGTGGTTGATGGATTAGAGGAAGGAATAAAGATTTTTCATACCGATTTGAGGCTATTGTATATATTTTTTGTACAGCTTGCAAGCTTATTTCCTGAAAAAATTCATGATTATGAAGTTTAAGTGGAGTTGAGTGTGATGGGTGAAATTCTTCGGCAAGCTCAGGACTTCGTGGGTGTGTTTTACGTTGTGAAGTTGAAGCGTTTTCGAAGAAAAATGAGAAAAATAAGAAGACCGAATATTTCAAGAGCACCGGAATAAATAAGTGGTAAGTGATAGCCACCTATTTCTCCAAGAGGACCAAAGATGAGCGCTCCGGCGATAACACCCGCTTTAATGGCAAATTCAACAACTCCTTTGTTCCCACCAAGTCTTTCTTTCTCAAAGAATTTTGACACTCCGATAAAGATGAAGATAAACATAGCTCCATCCCCCACTCCATGAATAAATCTCATTAAAAATGAAAACCAGACGACGGGAACGGTCATAAAAATATGAGTTAACCCGGACAAGGCTACCCCAATGATAAATACGGTTAAAATACTTATTTTCTTTTTATCAACAGCTTTTCCCAGAAGTATTGAGGTTAGAACCATTGCTCCCAATTCACCGGCCATATAGAGTCCCATGTGAAATTTAGAGAGATGGAGATTTTCTTGTAAAAATAAGCCATAAGAAGTGCTTTCGGCACCAAAATGGAGAGCAAATATAAAAATGATGAAGAGGAAGATGAGGACGTTACTATTCAAAATATCTTTTTTATATTCGGCAAATTGCACTTTTCCCAGTTTGGTGGACGGCAAGAATAAGGCCAGAAAAATCATGGCTCCATATATAACGGCGTTGATATTGAATACAGTCGTAAAATTAAGCTGACTGAGAATAATTCCGCCGGCGATCATCCCCAAAGCGACCCCTGAACTTTTTGTGGCGTTGTATGTACCATAATATAATCCTCTGTTTTCCGATTCCCGAACTTTATGAAGCAGAGATTCAATGGAAATTATAAATAAGGTAAAACCAAGGGAGAGTCCTATGAAAGCGAACATAATTCCTTGGAAGGTTGTAATGTAGGGCAGAATAAGATATGAAACAAAGCTTAATGCCAAGCCGGATATAATGAGTCTTCTGCAGTGTAGTTTGTCGTTAATAAAACCAATGGGAAGAATGGTAAGAAACCCGGTGGCGCTTCCCAGGGCGTATAACAAACCAATTTGCGCTCCGGAAAGTCCCAGTTGTTCTTTGAAAAACAGGGGGAAAAAGAACATGAGCATAGCGCCGGCAAAGGCTTCTATACCGCCAAGGCTAATGATTTGCAGTCGGGTGGATTTCATAGGTGAAATGAGTGAGCCGGTGAAGCAGGTGGGTTAAGTGTTGCTTGTTAACTTGTTGAACCTTATAATCCCGAGTGAATAAGCTTAGATAATCTAATTGTTTTAGTAAAAAAATGCTAGATAAGTTACTAAAAATCGAAAAAGAATTTGAAGATTTGACCGGAAAACTCTCTGATCCGGTTTTGACTAACAATCCCAAAGAATATGCTCGAATTGCCAAGAAGAGATCAAATTTAGAGACCACGGTAGGGCTTTTGAACGAGTATAAGAGTTGTTTAAAAACAATAGAGGATTCTGAGGAAATGTTAAAAAACGAGAAAGATGCCGAGATGATAGAACTTGCGAAAACGGAGCTGAATGAGGCAAAAGGGAAAAAGGAAAAATTGGAGGAGGATATCAAGCTGGCTTTGATTCCTAAGGATCCGAATGACGAAAAAAATGTAATTGTGGAAATGAGGGCGGCGGCCGGGGGTGAGGAGGCCTCGCTTTTTGGAGCGGAACTTTCCAGGTCTTATATGAACTATGCTAAAGATCAGGGGTTTGCGGTGGAAATTTTGGGTAAGAGTGAGGCGGGTGCCGGGGGGATTAAGGAAATTATTTTTAAGATTGATGGGCATGGAGCATACTCCAAATTTAAATACGAAAGCGGCACGCACCGAGTGCAACGAGTGCCGGTAACGGAAAGTCAGGGACGAGTGCACACATCAACGATAACAGTGGCGGTCCTGCCCGAAGCGGAAGAGGTGGACGTGAAGATTGCCGATAATGAGATTAAGGTGGATGTTTTCCGGGCATCCGGTCCCGGAGGGCAAAGTGTCAACACGACCGATAGCGCCGTGCGAATCACTCATCTTCCCACAGGGCTAACGGTATCCTGTCAGGACGAAAAATCCCAGTTAAAGAATAAGAATAAAGCGATGGCCATCCTGCGTTCCAGATTGTTGGCGATGGAGGAAGAAAAGGTGGCAAAAGAACGAGGTGATGAAAGATTGGCGCAGATAGGGAGTGGAATGCGAGCGGAGAAAATTCGTACCTATAACTTCCCTCAAGATCGTGTGACAGATCACCGTATTCATCAAAACTGGTCGAATCTTCCTTCGATCATGGAAGGGAATATTCAATCGATAATTGATGATCTGACTGTGGCGGATAATGCGAGGAAACTGGCGGAATAAGCGATTTTATAATTGATATTTTATTGATTGACTTTTTTTATTATTATTCTATAATATCTCTATAATTCATAAGCAGCCTTTGCTATGTTAGAAGATTATTGTTTTCCTGACAACGAAGAGGAATGGAATACCGATCCTGATGGTGATAATTGGAAGAAGGACATTCCTAAGGAAGAAAGGGGGAAGCAAGAAGACATTGACGCTTTATGTAGAGAGACAAATAAGAAGGCGGAAAAAGAATTGGGCGAAGGTGTTGAATTCGATGATTCTTTCTACCTCATCCTTTATGAAAAAACGTATCGTAGGGACTGGGAATTATTTCTCATGGATCTTAAAAGAGCGGGCAGGGGCGAGCCTCACGTATTTGATGTTAGCAACGGTGATATTGAAAATCACATTGCTAATGTTAAAAGGCTTATGGAGAAGGAGAATTCTTAATCTTTTTTAAGTTTTTCTGTCGCCTGTTTTACCCGAGAAACAATAGTACTATTTTTGTTTCTGGATAGCCCCTTGAGAATGGGAAGAAGTTTGATGGCTTGACAAAAATAATTATATGATTAGAATGTAGTACTTTTGTTCTTTATAAAATTACTAAAATTACTATGGAATCATCATTAAATTCAAACCCAGATCATAATGAGGCTGATAAGAAACATACCATTGATAGTCTTGTCAATATACGAGACGGAGTCTACGGAGGTAAGTGGATGCCATTTCTTCGGGATATAGAAAGAAAATTGGAAGAAAAATCGGGGAAACCGGGTGATTCAAACGCCAGAGATATTGATTATCTTAAGAATGATTTACTACTTATCACTGTTTGGCATGCGAAATATTTGGATGACCTGTCTAAACCAACATTTGATTCGAGAATTAGAAAACATTTAGCTGGGGATCTTAAGGATGTTAATAATTGTGTTGTTTTACTAACAAGGCTTGCTCAAAGGTTCCTGGAAAATAATGATGAAAATGATGAAAAGAATGTAGATATTTACGAATGTAAAAAGGGTATCAGGGGAGATATGAATGCCGTAATAGAAAAACTGTTTACAAGTTTTGAAGATGACGAGGAATATCAGCTTATTTGTAATAATTTGTATGAAAGGAGTTATCCTCTTTTTCTTAAAGATTTAGAGAATCGCAGGGATGGTAAAAAGGCAGTGTATAAAATCGTAGGAGACGTTGATGAGCATATTCTCAGAATAAAAAAAATTATGAAAGATCGGGGAATAGAAAGTGATTTTTAATCAACTGATTTTTAAAAAAATGGAAAAGGAAAATGATAA
>DAOVYC010000140.1 GCA_030635805.1 bacterium
ATCACAATAGCTCCGAGAATACCGACAAACATATATTTTTTTCCTTCGAAAAAACTCTTTTTGGGAGCCGCCTTATTAGGCAATATCTTGTTAAATAATTTGGGAGCATTCTTTTTAATTTTCATCGCACAATTTCGGCAAACGTTCAAAATCTGGGGGAAAATTTTATCCTCCTTTACTTCCGCTTTCTGCGTCTTCTTATACTTTTCTCTTTTCTGGGTCGCATCCATCACCTCTTGAGCACTGACTTCACCCATAAACAAACAAAGTGTGGCAATAGACGAAATTCTTGCCTCTTTGAAAAGTCCCTTGAGAGCCTTCACGCTTTTTTCTTCATTTCCGTCAGAGGTTAAAACTTCTTTTATGTCCGTTTTATTTACACTGGTAAGAACATTGTTTGTGGTGAAGAGAAATTTATCACCCTCTTCCAGTTCTCCGGATGAAATATTCACAAAAGTATCACTGGATGCACCGTCCTCCGTTTCACTTATCAATGAGAATTTATTATCTCGCAAAACATACGCAACAGCTTTTCCCGACTGAGCAAAATGAATAATTTTTCCGGTTAACACCGCCATACACGCCGAAATTCTTCCCAAAGAACCTTCTTCCCGTTTACTTCCTTCATTTTCTATTACGGAATTAACTTCTCTTAGCGCTTCTTCAAAACGATCAAAAACATCTTTTTTCGAGCTGTGGTAAAAAACATCTCGAAGTGTCTGAAAAACCAAATGAGTAATTGCGTCTTCCGCTCCCGGATGATCCAGAAACTCAATAACCGCAAAAAGCTCACCCATATTTTTTTCTTTTTCGTCACGTGGCAGATAGTGAAAAATATCATGAAAAGTCTCTTTTCCACCAATTTGAAATGAATATATTGATAATGGCGTTTGACTCATGACCATAAAATTAGTTAATAGCAGTGTGAAACTACATGAAAGTCTAAAGTAAATCACCTAAAATGACAAGAGCCAAAATTCCTTGACAACAAGGGAAAACCTAAGTACCCTACCACCACTTTCGCAACTAATTTTTTTTATGTCTGTCGCTGTAGTAAAAAAAGAGAACGAATCAAACGAAAAACTTGTCAGCCGCTTCGAAAAGAAGATCCAGCAAGCACGTTTTATTCAGTGGCTTAAAAAAAATCGCTTCTTCAAAAAAAAATTAAGCAACCGCAAGACAAAAGACGCCGGCCTCTCCGCCTGCCGCTACCGGACCGAACGTGAAAGACTCAAATACTACAACTAAAAATAAAAAATCCCACCCTCAACTCGATTGAGGGTCCAGTACTAAAGTTCATAATTTCTGAATCCTCTTCTCCAGGAGAGTGGTTTTTTCTAGTTTACCGACTAAACTGTAAGCCGTAATCCCGAAGGCCACCGAAACATTCAGACTATTCTTCCTTCCTCTCATCGGAAGGCTGATTTTGATATCAGCCAATTCCAGGAGATTATCGCTCAACCCCTCAATCTCATTCCCCAGCATCAAACACATCGGAAATTTCGGTCGAAAATCCTGATAATTAAGAGAGTCATCACCTGTTTCCAGAGCAACCAGCTGAACCCCTTCCTTCTTTAACTTTTTCGCCAGATACACCGGATTTTTATACTGCTTCCAGAACACTATCTCCTCCGCTCCCAACGCTGTTTTACTTATTTCTTTACGGGGAGGACTCCCCGTATAACCTGTTAAATAGACTTTATCAAAAAGACAGGCATCGGCTGTTCGAAAGATCGATCCCACATTGTACAAACTCCGAATATTCTCCAGAAAAACAGAAATCGGATAACGATCCAGCTCTTTTGCCTCCTTCTTCGAAATCCGAAAATTTTCAGGATGAATATCTAACATTCAAGATTATTTATTAAAAAATTAAACCACTCGCTTCACTCGTTATTATCTAGTTTTAATAGCGAACAGAGTGAGTATTTGAATCTTGTAATCTTGTAATTTTGAATTAGGATTGTTCCACAATCCTCCTAATCCTCTCCTCAAACTCCTCCCTCCCAAACATCTCCGCCCTCTTCCGAATCACCCCGGGATTAAAAATCTGAGAGTTATCCAAATATTTTTGAACGGCTTTCGCCAACGATTCAGAATTCGGTTTGTCAAAGAAAACTCCTGTTTCTCCTTCTACCACCGACTCCAGAAGCCCGCCTTTGCCATAAGCTATGACCGGCTTTCCGCAGGCCATTGCTTCTACCGGCGCAATACCGAAATCCTCTTCTCCCGGAAAGATAAAAGCTCTACAGCGTGCCAAATAATCAGCAACTTTTTCATCACTAAGAAATCCCGTAAAGGTAATGTTGTTCTCTGCTTTTTTCTCAAGCTCTTTTCTCCAATAACCATCACCAATTATTACCAGTTTCTTTCCAAGCTTGTTGAAAGCTTCCACCGCCAAATCGATTTTTTTAAAAGGTGTGATTGTGGAAACAATCAAGAAAAAATCTTCAGAATTTTTTGAAACAGAGAAACGATCCACGTCTACCGGTGGATAAACCACCTCGCTATCCAACCGATAATATTTACCTATCCTCTTTTTCGTGTTTACTGAGTTGGCCAGATACAGATCCGGTCTGTCTGCCGCCACTTTATCCCAAGCTCGCATTTTATGCAGTCGTTCTCGAATATATCTGAGCTTCATCCCCGAAAACTTATTCTCTTTCAAATATTGATGCGCCCAGTCCCAGCAATACCGCATCGGTGAATGACAATAGCAAATGTGCCTGGTATTTGTCCCCGTCAAAATCCCATGCGCATAAGAATTACTTGAAGATATCACGACGTCATATTTAGAAAAATCAAAACGCTCCATCGCCAACGGCATCAGTGAAAAAAGATAACGATATCTTTTTCGAACA
>DAOVYC010000004.1 GCA_030635805.1 bacterium
CGAATGCAAGACATTAGTGAAAGAAAAGAAGTGTCAACTTATCTTTAAAAAACCAGCACAAAAGCTCCCCAAGATTCCTGTGGATCCCGGTCTCCTCAGACAGGTAATTAACAATCTCATAAATAACGCCATAAAATACACACGCAATACAGAATGTGATATCATCATCACGCTCAAGAAAGAAAATGAAAACTATCTCATCAGCGTACAGGATTACGGCATTGGTATACCCAAAGATATCCAGGATAAAATATTGGAAAAGTTTTTCCGTAGTACCCAGGCGGCTCAAATAGATACTGAGGGAAGCGGACTGGGGCTATACATCACCTCCATGATTATGAAGATATCTGGAGGAAAAATGTGGTTTACATCGGTGGAAGGAGAAGGAAGTACGTTCTTTATCACCATGCCCATAAAAGGTATGAGCCGAAAAAATGGAAAGAAGGGATCAACATAAGACTCAAGATCAATGAACATGATATTTCTCTCTCTATTGGCAGCCATACTCGGTGCCGCCGCCGGCTCCTTTTTGACAGTTGTTATTCCACGTACAAAAAACCGCCAAAGTGGCATCTTAATGGGTAGGTCACAATGCTCAACGTGCCACAAAAAACTTCGTCCTTTAGATCTGATCCCTGTCATATCGTATGCCCGAGCGCAAGGAAGATGCCGTTATTGCAAAGCGGAAATACCCATCTATTATCCGCTTATTGAACTCGTAACAGCAATAATCTACGTGGCCCTTTTCTGGCGCTTTGGACCGAGTATCCAGGTATTTTTCTGGTTTGCCGTTGGAACCATCCTCGTGCTGTTCGCCGTGTACGACTGGCTATATAAAGAATTTCCGACAAACATGATTATAGCCACTATTGTCATCGCGCTCACTTTCAACATTATCTTTCAATATCCACTAACTTTTTCAGAAGGCATACGAGGCGCCTTTATTCCCACAGTTTTCTTTGGAACACTATTTCTCATATCACGTAAACGTTGGCTCGGTTCGGGAGACATTACCTTTGGTATATTCATGGGTCTTATACTCGGCTGGAAACTGACAATCCTGGCTCTCGTACTCAGCTACATCATCGGTGCACTCGTCTGCCTGTTCCTGCTGGCAACAAAAAAAATCCGGCGCACAACCCTCATTCCCTTCATCCCTTTCCTTGCAACCGGAACCTTGGTGTCCATACTCTTCGGGCGAGAGCTCATTTCTCATTACCTGGCGCTTATCTGCTAACTGAAAAATCATACCAAAAAAATGGAGCCACCTGTACCCCGAGGGCACAGCTTGTCCATCCGATTCAATCAGTCGCAAAACTCCTTCTTCATCGCATGGAGCCACCTGTACCCCGAGGGCACAGCTTGTCCATCCGATTCAATCAGTCGCAAAACTCCTTCTTCATCGCATGGAGCCACCTGTCGGATTCGAACCGACGACCCGCTGTTTACAAGACAGCTGCTCTGACCAACTGAGCTAAGGTGGCACTTATTTTTTCCTTTTTACTTTTTACTTTTTCCTTTTCTTGGTGGGCCGGGCAAGATTCGAACTTGCGAAGGCTGAGCCAGCGGATTTACAGTCCGCCCCAGTTGACCGCTTTGGTACCGACCCCAAATAATTGCGAGCAAAGTGTTCCGAAACGAAATGATTCCGAACTCGCCGAGGAATCATGAAGTGCAGGATGCCGCAAAGAAATTTATATTGGAGCCAAAGGCTGAACCATCGAACAATATTAATTTCTTGGAGGCAAACTTTGCCCTATTGGAACAATTGCGAGCAAAGTGCCAATTTCATTGAGATAAACATTTCCCTACTGGAATAGTTGCGAGCAAAGCGCAGTTATACTACTTAAGCTGTAAGAGTGAGTCAATTTAATTAGAAAAATATTTGTCCTTGTGTAATACTGTATCACGAGCTGGAAAATTAGACTTCAGGCTTTATCAAGCGCTTTTAATGTGCTATAATACTAGGATGTATCTATCTAAAAACGTATGAAAAAAAAGATAATCATTGGCAGTTCGATTGCTGTAGGTGTCATCACTCTCGCTATAATTTTTTGGCCAAGAGGATCATCTTTTGAGTATTTCGAAGCAAATCCGCTTACTCTCAAGCGGACTATTACCGTGTCCGGTTCCGTTAAATCGCCGGAAGAAATAGACTTGGCTTTCAAAAGTAGCGGAAGAATAGAAGAAATTGGGGTAAAAGCGGGGGATAGTGTAAAAGTAGGAGATTTTCTCGTTAAACTCGAAACCAAAGAGGCGGAAAACGCTATTGCGAAAGCACGCGCTTCCGTCTATGAAGCCCAAGCTCGTCTAAATCAACTTCAAGCCGGCATTACAATAGAGGAGCATGCTTTTCTTCAGTCAAAAGTAGATTCCGCCAGCCGGAATCTGGGAGACGTAAAGCAAACCACGAGTTATCAAATTCGTACCGCGGAACGGGCGGTTGAATCCGCTCAGACAAGTTACGATAACGCGATACGAAGCTATGAAGAGGGGCAAACACTTTCCGGACAAGTGGCAACGCAAACGCTTTCCGGCGGAGCACTCACCGCTAAATCAGCCATAGCTAGTGTAGAAAGCTTACTTGAACAAACAGATGTAATTCTGGGGATTACCAGCAGATATGAAGCGTATAACGACGTTTACGAAAATCTCATTTCTGCTCTCGATCCAAGCTATAAAACTTCAGCTAAAAGCTTATTTTACGCCGTCAAATCAGATGTTGAAAAAATATCAATACATGAAAGTGATAATCTTGAATATATCAACGCTTCCCAGCCACTTCTCAACAAGGCTTCTACTCTCGCAGATACTATGATCAACGTTCTCAACAAAACCGTTCCCTCCATCGATCTTTCGCAGGACACCATCAACGGTTGGCAGAACAACATTATTACCAATAAAACCAGCATTATTTCGGGAAGAAATTCTGTGGAAAGTGTCCTTCAACAAATTCAAAACGTGGCCACCAGTGGAGGTACTACCGTCACCGGGTTAAGCAACTCTCTTTCCCAACTGGAAAATACGGTTAATAGTACCAAATCAGCTTTAGATAAAGCAAAAACAGACTTAGCCCTCACCAGATCTCAAGCCAATGCTCAGATTACTCAAAGCGAAAATTCTTTGACTCTTGCTCAGCGGGAACTGGAAAACAAAGCCGCACCACCACGCGAGGTAGATTTACAAATCTATCGAGCCCTGTCTTCTCAGGCAAACAGCCGGCTTAATGAAACTATAATTCTTCGTGACAATCTTATTCTTACCGCACCGGTAGACGGGATTATCGGTAAAACAAATTTTAAAAAAGGGGAAACAGTGAACATGGGACAAACGGTTGTAGCGATTATTTCCGGCGAACCAAACGAAGTTGAAGTTAATTTTCCGGAAACAGATATTGTTTATATTCAAGAAGAAAAACTTCTTACTTTTACCTTTGATGGCTTCTCAGATGAGTATGTCTACGAGGGAAGTGTTACCAGCATCGAACCGGCCCATACCGAAATTCAGGGAGTGATCTATTACAAGTCAGATATTTCTTTCAACCCGAATCAGTACGAAAATATTCAACCCAGATCAGGTATGACTGTAAATATAGACGTTATTGCCGATCAAAAAGATGCTCAAATAGCTGTACCATATAGTGCGGTAAAAGAAGATAAATTCGGAAATCGCCAAGTTGCCGTGGTTTCAAATGAGAGACCAAAACTTGTGAAAGTTACCACCGGATACGAAGGCGATGATAATATTGAAATCACCTCCGGACTAACTGCCGGCGAAACGGTCCTTCTCGACGTTCAGCAGTTCGAGGAATAGCTACAATAGGACACGAATTTAACGGATCTAACGGATTAAAACGGATGTAATTCAGGAATTCTGCTCCATGTATTTTTTGTCCACATCGTAGAGACTCCCCGATGGGGCGTCTCAAATGTAAAAAATATGGAGATCTAAAATTCAAAAAACATGAAATCAAAAGACGCTATTATCAGCCTCAAAAACGTCCGAAAAGAATTCGGGATGAATAGCCAAGCTACCAAGGTAATCAATGGTATCTCCCTGGAGATCAACAAAGGTGATTATATGGCCATCACCGGAGCCTCGGGATCAGGTAAGTCCACCCTTATGTATATAGTAGGGCTTCTTCTCCAGCCCACATCTGGAGAATATTTATTGAATAATAAAAACATTACCAAATTAAGTGGCGATGAACTTGCTGAAATCAGAAACAAAAAAATCGGATTTATATTTCAACAGTTTAATCTTTTGCCAAAGATAAGTGCCTGGGAAAATGTGGCGGTGCCACTCATCTACAGTCACGTTCCTCAAAGTGAGCAAAAAGAGCGGGCCATCAAAGCTTTAAGTGAAATAGGATTGGGGGACAGAGTAGATTTTTATCCCAACCAATTGTCCGGCGGTCAACAACAGCGCGTCGCTATCGCTCGCGCTTTGATAAACAACCCGGAAATTCTAATTGCCGACGAGCCTTCCGGTGCTCTCGATTCTGAATCGACCAAACAGATCATCAAGATTCTTGATGGCTTGAATAAAAAAGGTCAAACCATCCTCATAATTACCCATGAGGCCGATGTGGCTAAACACGCCAAGAGACATATCATTCTAGTCGACGGACTAATTAAAACATGATCAAAGAATCTTTCAGACATTCCTTTCGCTCTCTTCGTGCCAACAAGATGCGAACCTCTTTAACGCTTCTTGGTATCGTTATTGGTATTTCTTCCGTGATTATTATGCTTTCCGTCGGGCGTGGAGCTCAGGAACTTATTCTCGATCAAATTCGAGGCATTGGTTCTCAGCTTCTTATGGTCACTGCCGGAGGAAGTGCCCAAGAGATGGGACCACCGGCGGCGATTGAGGGGATTATCGTAAAAACCCTTACTCTGCGCGATGCGGAAGCTATAGAAAATAGCGCAAAATACATAAAAGTCGTGGCTCCTATAACAAATTTCACTCAGACTCGCATTCGTAAAGGAAATGAAGAAGAAATATATACGGTGCAGGGACGCGACAAGAATTTTTTTACTTCCAGAGATTATGAATTTGCCGAAGGAAGAAATTTTACCGAATCAGAAAATAAAGGAGTGTCAAAAGTAGCTATTCTTGGGGCAACGATAAAAGATGATCTTTTCAAAAACTTCTCCGCTGTCGGAGAATACATCCGTATTGGTGAAGCCAACTACAGAATTATCGGCGTTTTAAAAAAGAAAGAATCAGCTCTGAGCATAATGGGAGTTGATGATGAGACCATCATGATTCCCGTAAAAACCGCTCAAAAAAATGTTCTCGGGCAGGATTTTTTATTTGGTATATCACTTCAGGCCAGCAGTGAGGAAGATATAGATTTGGCCAAGGCGGAGGTACGGCGTATTATTCGAAGACAGCACCGTCTTCAGACAAGTGAAGAAGACGATTTTAAAATCAGTTCCCAGCAAGACGCTCTGGCCATGATTGAAACTTTCACCTCCCTTCTCACTCTTTTTCTGGCGGCCATTGCCACCATATCATTGATCGTTGGGGGAATAGGAATTATGAATATTATGCTGGTATCTGTTTTTGAACGAACCAAAGAAATTGGATTGCTCAAAGCTTTAGGTGCTCGAAACAAAGATATTTTTTATGAATTCCTCGTTGAAACTCTGGTCATCATGATCATCGGTGCTTTCATGGCCTTGGTAATCGGTTTTGGTGTCTCATACCTTGCCGCCAAGATTGGCGGCTGGAACACAATTCTTGCCCCGGAATCCATCCCTCTGGCACTGATTATGGCTTTCGGCTTCGGAATCATTTTTGGAGTTTATCCCGCCCTCAAGGCGGCGAAACTAGACCCGATCACAGCATTGAGGTTTGAGTAAGCTTAATACTAATCTTGTAATCTTGTAATTTTATAATCTTGAATTAATCTCGTGTTTATTTCTTTCCTAAAAACCGCTTGGCGTGATCTCTGGGCTAACAAAGGTAAAGCTATGCTTACCATGCTCGGTATTGTCATTGGTATTACCTCCGTCATCATTATCCTGTCCGTTGGGCAGGGAGTGCAGAAAAACCTGCTATTCGAACTGGAGAGCTATGGGCAGAATGTTTTGATGGTCATGGGGGGAAGTACATCAACAGGAGGGCTTACCGCTTATTCCGCACCGATAAAAACTCTTACCTGGGACGATTTCACCTCCATGAAAGAATCTTCTGCGTTTTCACATGCTGTTAGTTTTTCGGCCATGTCCTACCGGGCTCAATCTCATATCCGAAAACGAAACTCGGATTTCATAGTTTCTATTCAGGGAAACGACGGTACTTATTTTGACATGTTTAATTATGATATTGCCGAGGGAAGAAATTTTACCGAATCAGAAAATACTTCCATGGCCCGGGTCGCCATCATTGCTCCCGGGGCAAAAAGGCGACTATTCGGATCATTTAGTCCTATTGGAGAATTTGTGCGTATCAACAATATCAACTTCAAAGTTGTTGGAGTGCTGGGCGAGAAAGCTCTGGAAAGGCAAATGGGATCTACCGAGTACGACATGATTTATGTACCACCCCGGGCAGTCATGAAACTTATTCTTGGTGAAGATTTTCTTATGGGGATAGGAATTGAAGTGGATGATGCCGAAAATTTAGATACCACCAAAGCACAAATCGAAAGATTTATTCGTCGCAAACATCAACTTCAAGATAGTCAAAAAAGCGACTTTACAGTGATGGGTATGCAGGAAATGGTTGAGATTTTTAAAACAGTTACCAGCGCTATGACTCTCTTTCTTTTCGCCGTTACCGCTATTTCACTAATTGTCGGGGGAATAGGGATCATGAATATCATGCTCGCCAGCGTAGTTCAGCGCACCAAAGAAGTAGGGCTGAGGAAGGCTCTCGGAGCTTCCAATAAATCGATAATTCTTCAGTTTCTCACCGAGACAGTTGTCATTATGCTTATTAGTGCCGTTATTGGAATTATCATCGGTGTCATCATTTCCTACGTTATTGCTCAGTACGGAGGATGGGGCAATAGACCAATATCCCTTATTTCCATTCCTCTCGCTCTCGGCGTCTCCTTTGCTTTTGGTATCATCTTCGGTCTCTATCCCGCCTTCAAGGCGGCTAAGATGGATCCGATTACAGCATTAAAATATGAGTAGTTTCACCCCCCTTAGTCCCCCCTTCTCAGAAGGGGGAAACTTTTTTATTCCCCCCTTATAAAGGGGGGTAGGGGGGTGAAACTGGCAATTCTACCCAACTTATGCTATTTTCCTTGCGTTTTCAGAACGTTTATTTTGTCATGCAAGAACTTGTAAAAAAATTCACCCTTCAGGAAAATATTGACCTTAGTCAATATTCCACCATGCGTATTGGTGGCCGAGCGCGATATTTCTACACAGCCAAAGATCAGACCGAGCTCATAGATTTTTTAAACGAACTACACAAAGAAAATATTAAATTTATTATTCTAGGCGGTGGTGCAAACTGCTTATTCGCTGACGAGGTTTTTGACGGCGTAGTCATCCGGAATAGAATGAACAAATTAATTGTTCAAGAAAACCATATTAATGCTGAGTCAGGAGTTACTATAGGTGTTTTTAATGAAGAGTGTAAAAAGAGGGGATTAAGTGGCCTGGAAATGTTGATGCGTGTTCCGGGAACCATTGGAGGAGCAGTTTGGAACAATGCCGGAGCTTACGGGATGGAGATTTCAAGAATTGTTACCGGCGGTAAAGTTTGGAGTAGGGGAGAAGTGCAAAAAGTCGACCAGGATTTTTTCGAATTTACCTATCGCTCCAGTATTCTCAAGAAAACCCGTGACCACGTTCTTCTCGAGGCAGATTTCGAAATGAAAAACATCGGAAAAGAAGAAATTGCAAAAAAAATGGAAGAAATCATCCAGATGAGACTCGAAAAAGAACCCCAGGGGCTTACTTGTGGTTCTTTCTTCCGCAATCCTCCCAACAATTCTGCCGGTCGTCTTCTCGAAGAAGTTGGTGCCAAAGACCTAAAAATTGGAGACCTGGAAGTCGCCCAAAAACATGCCAACTGGCTTTTGAACAAAGGGAAGGCGACAGCATCAGATCTTATTCAGCTTCGGGATCTCATGAAGTCAAAAGTGAAAGAACGTTTTGGGGTGGAATTACAGGAGGAACTTGATATCATATCAAGCAGTAAGCAATAAGCTAGTAAGCAATAAGCTCTAGAATTTCACCCTTCGGTCATGAGCTCAGGGTCGAATGAGAAAAACATCCGCTCAATG
This sequence comes from bacterium, assembly GCA_030635805.1. Lineage (GTDB taxonomy): Bacteria > Patescibacteriota > Gracilibacteria > JAUYGZ01 > DAOVYC01 > DAOVYC01. The sequence continues at coordinate 8,255 of DAOVYC010000004.1, forward strand.
AGACCCTGCGATTCACCTCAGGCGGGGATATCTATAACCTAAAACCTAAGAATGAGATATGTAGTTCATGGTGGCAGACCTCTCAAGGGAACAGTAACTCCTTCCGGTTCCAAGAATGCCGCCCTTCCCATAGTTGCGGCTACTATCCTGACTGATGAAAAAATTATTTTGGAAAATGTTCCCGATATTTCCGATATCAGAACGTTACTTCGTATTATGAAATTTTTGGGATCAGAGTATTCATTCAAAAACAACAAATTAGAAATTCAGACCAAGAAAATTAAGGAAACCAGTATCCCACACAAATTTGTTTCCAAACTTCGAGGATCTATTGTTCTTCTTGGTCCTCTTTTGGCTCGTTGCCGGGAAGTAGAAATGGCTTTTCCGGGTGGATGTGTGATTGGCAGAAGACCAATCGACACTCATCTGGATGCTCTCAAGGAGCTTGATGCTACAATCTACTCTTCGCCAAACAAAATCCGCTTAACCACCAATGGACTTAAAGGAAACGAAATTACTCTCAAGGAAATTTCTGTTACCGCTACGGAAAACCTAATAGCCGCCGCAACTCTCGCTCAAGATGAAACTATTATTCGTCTGGCGGCTTGTGAGCCACATGTTCAGGATATGTGTCATTTTCTCGTCAACTGTGGAGCCAAGATCGAAGGAATCGGTTCGCACGCTCTGAAGATTCAGGGGGTGGAAAAACTTAGTGGTACCACTCATCGAGTCATTGCCGATTATCTGGAAATCGGTACTTTTGCCATCGCTGCGGTGGCGACCGAGGGCGACATTACCATCACTGAAGCTCGTCGGCACGATCTTGATATTCTCTGGCAGAAGCTGGAAGAAACAGGCGCTCGTCTCGAATTTAAGAATAAAGCGGTACATGTTATCGGTTCTCAAAACCTAAATCCCATTCGCAAGGTAGATACCGGCATTTTCCCTAAATTCCCCACAGATCTCCAATCACCGTTCATGGTGATGCTTACCAAGGCCAACGGAGTTTCCAAAGTTTTCGAAACTTTATTCGAAGGTCGTCTCAACTATCTCTTTGAACTGGAAAAAATGGGGGCGCACATTGAATTTCTCAATCCTCATCAAGCTCTTATTGTAGGACCCACTAAACTCAAGGGAACAGAAATAGCCTCCTGCGATATTCGCGCCGGTGCCGGTATGATCATCGCCGCTCTCATGGCGGAAGGCGAGACGACTATCACCAGTATTAACTATATCGAACGGGGATACGAGAATATTCACGAAAAACTTCAAAAACTGGGAGCAGATATCGTCAGAGCTGAATAACAGAAATTTATCCTACAAGCTACAAGCTAATGAACGGCTTCCTATCCATCAACAAAGCTCTCCATTGGACTTCCCATGACGTTGTTCAAAAAGCTCGTAAGATTTTAAATATCAAAAAAATCGGACACCTGGGCACTCTTGATCCTCTGGCCACGGGGGTTTTGGTTTTAGCTATAGGAAGCGCTACCAAGTTCATCGAATATTTATTGGATAATGAAAAAGAGTATAACGCTGAAATTATCCTGGGAGAAAAAACAGAAACTTATGATGCCGAAGGAGAAAAAATAAAAGTAACCGATCGGCCTGTTGATCTAGAAGAAATTAAAAAAGTCATTAAAAATAATTTTATCGGTGATATTGATCAGCTACCGCCAAAATTTTCAGCTAAAAAAATAAACGGCGAAACAGCCTATAAAAAAGCGAGAAGGGGAGATGATTTTCAAATGAAATCCAAAAAAATTACTATTTACAACATAGAAATTATTGAATATAAATGGCCCATTCTTAAAATTCACGTCCATTGCGGGACAGGAACCTACATTCGTTCCATTGCTTTTGACATAGGTGAAAAACTCGGCTGTGGAGGATATTTAAATAAATTAATACGCACTCGAGTACGAAATTTTTATATTGATACCGCTTTCGACATTAACGAAATTAGCGCGGAAAAAATTCTTCCTATCAAAAGCGTCTTACCGGATTTTCCCAAAACGGAACTGACTGAAATTCAAATCGAAAAAATAAAAAATGGGCAAACAATTCAAGCAAAAAACTCCTGGGAAGACGGAGCTCTAATTCTAGGCATAAAAGATCATCAGGTAATAAGCATCATGGTTTACAACAAAGAAGATCAGACGCTTAAATCGAAAAAACTGATAATAAACTAGCCTCTTTATTCCCTTTACCCCTTCATAACAAAATAATACATGAATCTTTTCTGTCAACTTAAAAAAACTGACCACCAAGTCAAATACTTGATACATTGAACAAAAATTTGATACTATCTCAATAAGTAATTATTGGTTTCTTAACTCTCTCCCAATGAATTCAAAAACACTCAAGCAACTCTCTATTGTTTTTGGTGTGATATTGGTGGGTGTTTATCTCCTCCCAGCTGCTCCAGCGGCACTTGCTCAGCTTGGTGGTGGTACGCAAATCCTTCCAGAGCAAATCAGCCAGGCAACAGGGGGAGCTACAGATTTTATTTCTCTCGTTCGAAGAATTATCGACTACTTCCTAGGATTTTTAGGAATCGTTTGTGTAGCGATGATCATTTTCGGAGGTTTCCTTTTTGTTACCGCTGGTGCAAACGAACAAAATGCGGAGAAAGGAAAAAAGATTCTTACCTACGCCGCTATCGGTATCGTGGTTATCCTTCTATCATTCGTGATCGTTAACGCTTTCCTTTCAGCTGGTCAAGGAAGTCAGCCTACCTAAAGAGAGGCTTAATCAAAAACTAAAACCCCTTCGCTTTCGGAGGGGTTTTTAATATTTATTCCTTATTCCTTATTCTACTTTCCACCCCTGTTCCCTGTTACAGGTTTCATGTTACATGTTACATGTTTTTCCTTATTCCTTATTCCTTATTCCTTATTCCGTCATTTCCAATATTAGACTAACTATTTTTGCCGCTTCGGCTCGAGTGATATTTCTCTCCGGATCAAACGTCCCGTCTCCTTTTACAATGCCGTTTTCTTTAGCAAAATTAACATACTTTCCGTACCAGGTATTATCCTGTATGTTTTTAAATCTCTCGGTAATTTGACCGCCCTTATTGGCCGACTCCAGAATAATTTTGATAGCCTCGGCTCTGTTTATCGTCTGATTTGGCTTAAAAATAAGCTGATCTTTAGCTACCCCTTCTGCCGCCGCGTGAGTCTGTTTGCTCGCTATCAATTCATTTATTTTCTTTAGAGTAAAGCTCCCCACACTTCCGGATTCAAGGATGCCGAGGCTTCTTTGGTAATTTTTCACAGCGTATTCGGTGGGTTTATCATAAATTCCATGCACCTCTTTATCATAAAATCCCTCAGTCTTCAGAGTTTCTTGAAGCAAAGTCACATCATGACCATCACTGTGGTAACTCAATATTCGTTTTATAGCTTTTTCCTGTTCCTGCGTTTGAAGCTCAGGCGTTACCTTGTAACCTTTTACAATACCGGCCTTATAAGCTGCTTCTATATATGGTGCATACCAAGCGATAGAATCCACATCTTCAAAAGTGGTATCCATAACTATATCCGTAGTGTCAAAATTAAAAGCATTAGCTACGACTTTAACAAGTTCGGCACGAGTTATAGGATCATTCGGCGCGAAACTAAAACGACTCTTACCGGTTGCAATATCAAGATCTGTAAGAGTGTCTATATATTTTTCCGCCCAATGATTACGAGTATCTCGAAATCCCGTGATTCCAATTGTCCTTGTTGTTCTTGTTTGACTTCGATGACTTGTTTCCACCGGTGTTTCAGTTGATGTTTCAGTTGATGTTTCCACCGGTGTTTCGGTTGGTGTTTGAGCGGCGGTATGTGATTGAAGAGAGCTGGTAGGATTGGCGCCCCTACCTCCTCCACCTCCACTCGTACTTACCGTGATGGTTGGAGCGGCATACGTAATACTAAACCGTGTTGCCGCATTATTATCATTTGTATTGATATCTTGAGCTATGCCGCCCGCCACATCTATTGTTACCACTCCATCTGTCGCAGGTGTTATATCCGCCGTCCACACCTGATTGAGGGTTGTATTCGTAAAATTTCCCGCTGTTCCGTTTCCCACCGTTATATCCCCAACAGTAAATCCAGTCACATCTTCATCAAATGTAAATGTTGCCGTAAACGACAAGCTATTGGTCGGATCTGATTCACCGGAAGAAATAACTATTGTTTGTTTTGTTGTATCTTCCGTAATTAATGTAGCAAGAGCATAATTATTTGAACCTGTTGAACCAACTCCCGCATTACCGGCAGTGTCAACCACACCTGTCATGTTC
>DAOVYC010000156.1 GCA_030635805.1 bacterium
AGTCAATGCGTATTTCTCGTTATAATACATCCGCAAAATGCGGTCTTAATTTTCTGAATAGAAATATCAAGTTACAGATCAATATCCCGTCTAAATTCCAGGAGAAATTTTTTGAGAAAATTATGCCTTCTTTTGGCTAATTTACGGGCTTTTTTGGTATGCATCATGGTGATAAAATTGTTGTTGAATTTAAGGAGACATTCAATCATATACTTCTTGGCGCGTTTATCGATAGTGTTTTTAAAGCCTACCTGGAGAGATTGGATTGCTTGTTCGAGAGTTTGACCTTTTTTGAGATTGAAGGGATTTTTGGGATCGAACATTTCTTTGCCAACCACCGCCCAGTGAGAAAGACTCCGTATAATGCCAATGGCGCCTAAGCAATCGAGCTTGTCCGCATCTTGAAGGATTTTTCCTTCCAAAGTTTCCGCCGGGGAAGAATCGCTGTGTTGAGCTACCGCCTGGAGGATAAGGTACTCTTGTTTGAGGTTGAGTTGATATTTTTTAAGAAGTTTTTTGCTTTCGAAAAAAGAGTTTTGAGCGTGCTTACGCCCGCTCCCGCGCTCTTCGGAAAGACGACCGATGTCGTGAAGAAGAACAGCGACTTGAACGGCAAATTTGTTGGCACGCGGTTCGGTTTTGAGGATTTGATCAGCGAGCTTGTAAACTCGTTCAATGTGATCCCAACCATGACCTGGAACAGTGAGTTTAGAATAGTAGTTTTTGTAAACTACCTTCTTTAGATCGACAAGAATTTGTTGGTTAGTCATTTGGGGTAAGTATGGTTATCCTCTTTTTTTTAATTCTATTTCCCTTGCCACCTTCGTCGCTTCAAACAGACTTTCAAAAGTACCGGTGTCAAGCCATCTGTTCTGAACGATGCGCGCGTCGAGATTTTTTTCCTTGAGATAAAGCATGTTCAAGTCGGTAATTTCCAATTCCCCTCTTGGGGAAAATTTAAGTGATTTAACCTTGTTGATAACGGAATTATCGTAGATATACAAGCCGGTCGCCGCGTAATTACTTTTTGGGTTTTGTGGTTTTTCTTCGATACTGAGGGCTTTCATATTTTTATCAAACTCAATAACTCCGAAGCGTTTTGGATCGGAAACCTCTTTGGCGAAAATACGAGCACCTCCTTGAAATGATTTTACCGCTTCGGAAAAATCATCTTCGAAGAGATTGTCGCCGAGGATAAGCATGACGCTATCATCACCGATAAAGTTTTCGCCAATTAAGAAGGCTTGGGCGATGCCCTCGGGCTTGTCTTGAATTTCGTAGGTGAATTTAACACCAAACTCTTTTCCTGATCCGAGAAGTTTGAGAAAATCACCCGCATTCTCCGGAGCGACAATAATAAGGATGTCTTGAATACCAGCTTGAATAAGCGTTTCCAGTGGCCAATAGATCATTGGCTTGTTATAGATGGGAAGAAGCTGTTTGCTGGTGACTTTTGTGATGGGCTGTAAACGAGTGCCGCTTCCGCCGGCGAGAATTATACCTTTCATGGCTAGGTTTTTATGTGCGATTATTCTAAGGGAAAAAGTGGTAATCTCAAATCAAAAATAGCTAACTGTTTATCGCATCCATTTCTCGATCTCATTGGGATGAACACGTTTTTGGAGTTGAGCTTTACGTTTTTTGATTTCAGGCAGGAGTTGACGAAGTTTACGACGTTGGGCAAGGAGAAAGGGTTCGTGGAGGAGGAGATAAAGATGACTGAGAATTTGGAAAAGCCGGGTTTTGAATTTAGTTTTGAATGAAAATCTAGAATCGAAGTTTTTTCGGAGAAGGATTTGGTGATTAAGGTAAGACCATTTTTTGATTGTTTTAGATTTTCCTTTTCGACCGATAAGAATGCTGGTGAGATTTGATTTTTTACCCTCTTTTTCCGCGGTGCGATCGTGGTAAGCGTTGGCGGTGGGGGTATATAAACATTTGAATCCGGCCCATTGAAGGCGATAAGCGAGATCAATGTCTTCTTTGTACATGAACATCAGTTCGTCGAAATATTCCTCCTGATAAGTAACTTCGTTGAGACTACGGCGACGATAAATTACGGCGGCACCGGAAGCGCCAAATATTTCTTCCGGCTGATCGAATTGACCTTCGTCAATTTGCCCCTGTCCCCTGTCTTCGAAACGATGATTCTGAAGGAAAAGAAGACCGGTGGTGTCGATCAGGTCGGTGCGACCCCGATCGGGAAGATCGGCGTTCGCGAAATTCCAGTGACGGAGCTTGCCGGTAGCGGAAGCGGCTTGCGGATTTGCGTTTAAAGCTTTGACCAGCTCGGAAATGAAATTTTTCTCAAAAATCATGTCCGGATTTAGGGCGAGATAATATTCCCCTTCCGAATTTTTAATCATGTTGTTATGAGATGCACCAAAGCCAATATTTTCTGATTTGATAGTTTTGATTTTGGGATAATTTTTGTGAATCCACGATAAATCTTTACTTGCTCCATTGGTGTTGTCTTGAATAACAATTTCAAAATTTCCGTAGTCTTGATTAACTACGCTTTTTAAAAAATACGGAAGGTATTTTCCGCTATTGTAAACTATCGTTCCGACAGCGACTCTCCTCTGATTCACCATAATAGGAACGCGAATTAA
>DAOVYC010000135.1 GCA_030635805.1 bacterium
TAGCATTCATGCTTTCCGAGTATTTAGTTCCAAGTTTGAAAATGTGCCCCACTTCTATGCCTCGGGTTTCTTCCAGTTTTCCTTTTTTACACTTTTGGCAAAGATCATCTTTTTTAGCCAGCTTGAAATCACTGAACTCGGGGAGAGGGAAATCTTTTTCAAAATTAACATTAATATTGTGATGATCGGTCTTGTTGGCTCCGCATTCAAAATTTATTCGATCTTCGGTGTAATTATCGGCGAGAATTTTTATCTTTTTTGGAAGGCCGATAGGTCCGGCGTATCCAACCTCAGCTCCGGTAACTTTTTTTACAGTTTCAGGATCGGCAAGTTCAAGTGATTTACAGCCGAGATGATTTTTTACTTTTGTCTTATTGACGTCGCAATCGCCACGAACCATAACGGCGACCATTTTGTCATCGGCTTGAAAGAGAAGGGTTTTTGTTGTTTTCCAGACGGGAATTTTGAGAAATTCGGCAAGTTTTTCTACGCCAATAATTCCTTTTCCTTCCACTTCCTTCATTGATTCTGTTTTTTTATCTTGTTCAAATTTTTCAAGAATTGATTCGGCCTTTTCGGCGTTGGCGGCGTATTCACATTTATTACAGGAAAGAATCATATCTTCACCTGTTTCCGCCAGAACCATAAATTCTGCCGAGCCTGTTCCGCCAATGGTCCCGGAATCGGCTTCCACCACTTTATAATCGAACCCACAATGTTTACATATTTTACAATAAGCGTCGTGCATTTGGTCATATTCGTGATCAAGATCTTTTTGAGTAGCCCCAAAGCTATAAGCATCTTTCATAATAAATTCACGGCCACGCATGAGGCCGAAGCGGGGACGAATCTCATCCCTGAATTTTGTTTGAATTTGGTACAAATTTACAGGGAGTTGCTTATATGACTTAATTTCTCTTCGAACGATGTTGGTAATGGATTCTTCGTGAGTTGGGCCGAGGCAATATTCACTACTTTTTCTATCTTCTAGATGGAAAAGAAGTCCTTCGGCTTGATATCCTTCCCATCGTCCGGTTTCTTCCCAAAGTTCTCGAGGCATAAGCTGAGAAAGGAGAAATTCCTGAGCTCCTTTGGCGTTCATTTCCTTACGAATAATATTCTTTATCTTCCCGATAACCTTGTGAAGCATGGGCATGTAAATGTAAATGCCACTGGAAAGCTGTCGCATAAAACCAGCCCTGAGAAGGAGTTGGTGACTGGCAATACTTGCTTCTTTGAATTCAGTCTTGGTTGTTTGAGTGATGTCTTTGCTTAGGCGCATAATTAGGTTGTAGGGGATAGGTTGTCCCGCCGTTGGCGGGATTAATTCGACCAACTACTCATTCGCTCGCAAGCTCGCGATTCGCAGGGTCTCATTGAATAGGTGGTAGGGGGAATAGGAGTGACTTGAGTTTAAAGGAAGAAAGAGGAGAGGACAATTGATATTTTGCAATAATTTTTATAAATTACAATATTTCAAGATTTATATTATCTGCTAGAGTGGAACAAACATAATTTAATAATTTTCGTATGAAAGTTCCAGGAACAAGTGTAGAAGCCCTAAAGGTTTACTTTAATCCTTCATTTGAAGAGCTTAATGAGCTTATTGCCAAAATGCCAAATGCCAAAAAAGCAGAGTTTGATAATTGGAATGTATCAACACAAGTAGTGGCACGAAGTGGTGGAAGTACTTTCATTATATCAGATAGTCCCGAGGAACATTCAGATCAAACCATGGCTTGTGATGAATATGATTGTGTTGCCAGTGTTCAAAATGAATATATTCGAGATAAGGAAATGGTTGTGATAGATGGGTATATTGGTAACGATCCCGATTTTCGGGTTAAAGCCCGTTTGATAATTGAAGTAGCGGGGGCGAATGTAGCGGCAATGCAAAAAACTTTATATTATCCACTTGAAAAATATAGCGATGAATATGATCCCGAAATAACCGTGATTATGACCCCCGGTTTAGAAATGACTGATTATTTAGATAATCGCCTGATTGCAATAAACCTTCAAGAAAATGTAACTCGCGTTTTTAATTCGGATTATTTTGGAGAGTCAAAGAAGGGAGGACTAAGGATGTGGAATAAAATTATTTATGATAAAGGAGGCATTGCTCTCCATGCCGGTTGTAAAATAATTCCTACGGAAGCCAAAAAACGAGTTGGTCTTATTGTGGGTCTTTCCGGTACGGGAAAAACCACAACAACTTTTACCAAGCAAAATAACTCAAGTCCGGTACAGGATGATTTTATTGCCTGGATGCCGAACGGAAAAGTTTACGCGACAGAAAATGGATGTTTTGCAAAAACTTTTGGGTTGGATCCGGATTTTGAACCGACTATATATAAGGCGGTTTGTCAGAGTGAGGCTTATTTGGAAAATGTTTCCATGGATAAAAATGGAAAGCTGGATTTTTTTGATACGAGTTATACTAAAAATGGTCGAGCGGTTTTTGGGATGGACAAGGTGGATGGGATAGCAAACGTATCCGAGATAGAAGTTCCTAATTTTCTTTTGATTCTGAATTCCAATGAGAATGTTATTCCCGCAGTTGCGAAATTGAGTACTTCTCAGGCGGCGGCTTATTTTATGCTGGGGGAAACCAAGGGGACAAGTGCAGGGGGAGCGGCGGAGGCGGGGAAAAATCTTCGAGTTCCGGGAACAAATCCATTTTTCCCAATGCTTCATGCCATGCAAGCTAATCGTCTGAAGGAACTTTTAAACAAGTATCCGGAAATGGAAGTGTATCTCATGAATACCGGTCGGGTGGGTGGCAAGGAAGATGATGAACGATCTAAAAAGGTAAAAATTCCTCATTCTTCGGCAATAGTAAAGGCGATTGCGGAAGAAACTATTGAATGGGAGAGAGATCCTGATTTTAAGTATGAGGTGGCGGGAAGTGTCCCGGGATTTGTGCAAGAAGATACCGATTTATTACAGCCGAGAAAAATGTATGAAGCCCAGGGGAGGATTGATGAATATAATGAGTGGGTTGAAAAATTAAATAAAGA
>DAOVYC010000074.1 GCA_030635805.1 bacterium
AGCGGAGCGTATTATGAAAAAGCTGTTTGTTCTATCACTTCTGTTTTCTCTTCTTCTTTCCGGATGTTCCCTTTGGGAAGAAAAGGTTGATAAAGTTGGAAATGTTCTTAAGGCGGTTGTTTTGAGATCGGAAATAGAATTTCCGGCGGAAGAATCCGGACGAGATTTTGTTTGGAAAACGGAAGAGGGTGATTTTTTGTTGTCGGGACGGGGGTATGAATATATTGATTTGGATGTAAGTGAAACGCGTTTGGTTGGGAAAGTGCTTATGTTTTTTAGTAGATATGGTTTTCAAACAATTCAGATAAATACCTCGGCCAAAAGAGGTGCGGAGACGAGAGTGTGGGCTTATTTTCAGGATGGAGTCGGCTGTCTAACCACGGAAAAGCCAAATGAAGAAACCGAGGACAATGATAACGATATGTTGATTGATGTACGATGCGGACTGGTAGACGAGGGTGTGCTTCAGGAAACCACTTCAGATGAAGAACCGGATGAAGAGCCGGATGAAGAGTAATATCTTGAAAAACAACCTGTAAATTGCTAGAGTATTTCTATCTAATAATATTTACCCTCAGATTAAATTTGATGGGTGAAGTGTCTTTTTTATTTTTCTATGAAAAAAACAATTGTTATTGCCCTTGGTGGTAACGCTATAAAACCTGCCGGACAAAAAGGCACTTATGAAGAACAGTATGAAAGTGTGAATAAAACAACAGAACACATAGCTAAATTGATAGAGACCGGAAATAAAGTGATAATTACCCACGGCAATGGTCCCCAGGTGGGAGATCTTCTTTTGCAACATGATAGTGCCAAGAAACAGGTTCCTCCGTTCCCCATGTTTATGTGCGGAGCGCAAAGTCAGGGGTCGATAGGTTTTCTGATTCAGCAAACACTTCAAAACCATTTGTTTAAGAAAAAAATTGAAGTAGATGTGGCGACAATAATCACTCAGGTGTTGGTGGATAAAGATGATCCGGCGTTTAGTAATCCAACAAAACCGGTGGGTCCTTTTTATGAAAAAGAGGAAGATTTTGCGGAAGAAAAGGTGAAGGGATTTGCGTTTATTGAGGATGCGGGGCGAGGATTTCGAAGGGTGGTTGCCTCCCCTATTCCAAAGGAAATTGTGGAGTTGAACTCGATAAGAAACGTGAGTGATAGTGGAATTGTGGTTATCGCTTCCGGTGGAGGCGGAATACCGGTGGTGAATCGTGATGGGAATTATCAGGGAGTGGACGCAGTGATAGACAAAGACAGAGCCGGGCAATTGTTGGCGACTAAACTTGGGGCGGATGTTTTTATGATTCTTACCGATGTGGAAAAGGTGGCTTTGAATTTTAACACTCCGGAGCAAAAAGATATTTCTAATTTATCTTTGGTAGAATGTAAAAAGTATATGCAAGAAGGTCATTTTGCCGAAGGTTCCATGTTACCAAAAATTCAGGCGGCGGTGGCTTTTGTGGAGAATGGCGGGGAAAAAGCGGTTATTACTAGTCCTTCCAAAGCTCTGGAAGCGTTGACCGGAGAGACGGGAACAATAATAATGAATAAGGAATAACGAATAATGAATAACGACTGGCGTTCATGATTCCTGATTCATACTTCATAATTCTATAGCTGTATTTATGAATAATAGAGAATATATGATATATATTCTTTAGTTCTTAATGCTTAATTCTTAATTATGCGACATTTAATTTCTCTTAAAGAGCAGTCGAAGGAAGATATTTCAACAATACTTGATCTGGCGGCTAAGATTAAAGCTAAAAGAAGTGCGGGCGAGTTGACGAACTACTTGCCGAATCAGACGATGATCATGCTATTTCAGAAAAGTTCAACACGAACCAGATTATCTTTTGAAACGGGAATGACGGAATTAGGAGGACATTCGATATTTTTGGATAAAAAGACAACTCAATTTTCACTTACGGATGCTAGTGATGAAATCCAAGCGGTAATGAGGTTTGGGCATATTTTGATGATGCGAGCTCAAGAGGTAGCCGATGTAGAGCAAGCGGCCTCGTTTGATAGAATTCCGGTGATTGATGCTTGTAGTGAAAAATATCACCCCTGTCAGGCCATAGGTGATTTATTGACAATGGCGGAACATTCCAATGGGATTGAAAATGTGAAGAAGATAGTGTGGCTTGGAATTGAAAATAATGTTTCCAATACGCTGAAGCTTGCTTGTGCAAAACTAGGAATTAAGATGGTTTTAGCTACACCAAAAGTGCATGAAGTTAGCGTGGATGAAGAATTGAATAAAATGTGTGATGAAACCGGATTGGTAACTAAGACACTTGATTTGGAGGAAGCGCTTAAGAATGCTGACTATGTACATACTGATACCTGGATGGATATGGAATTTTTTGAAGGGGGAAAAATAAAACCGGAATATGAAGAGGAATATAAGAAGCGAAATGAATTATTTAAGCCTTATCAGTTGAATGCGGAGTTAATTGATAAATATTGCCCTGAGGCAAAAATTATGCACTGTATGCCGTGCCATGTGGGTTATGAAATTTCACGAGATGCGATCGATCATAAAAATTCTGTCATTTATGACCAGGCCGAAAACAGAATGCATGCTCAGAAAGGAATTATTATGTGGTTACTGGAAAAAGAGGATCTAGTAAAATAGGTTTTTGGAATTCTATATTTTACATACAGACGTACCATCGGTACGTCTCTACGTATTTGATAAAATATACAGAATTCCACTGGTACCTCTAATAATTCCATATATTTTTTGTCCCAAAACGTAGAGACACGCCGTTGGCGTGTCTATATGTAAAAAATATGGAATTCTGATCTACTCAAATTTCTTCCTCTTCCGATAATGCGTATGCAAGATTTCTTCTTGTCTCTGATGGGGAAGTTTGGCGATGTAATTTCCCATAAAATCTTTTACGATTGGATTATCGTGTGCTCTTCTTAGTTTCATGTGATCGTCAATTTCGTAAAGACCCTTGATTCTCTCCTGAATAATTGCTTCTGTGGATGGAATGGGTTGACCTCCGCCACCAATACACCCTCCCGGACAAGCCATGACTTCAACGTAATGATAGGCGTCCGGATTCTTTTTAAGTTCGTTGATGATGAGTCTGGCATTCTTCACTAAAGTGACTACGGCAACACGAAGAGTCTTATCACCGATTTTTACCTCGGCTTTCTTGATCCCCTTCATGCCACGAACGGCTTTGAATTCGATGCGTTTGAGTTCTTTGCCGGCAAGAAGATATTGGGCGGTACGAAGAGCTGACTCCATTACTCCTCCCGTGGCGCCGTAGATGGCGCCAGCACCGGAATACGTTCCGTATTCATCGACTTTCCCTTTCTTTAAATTGGGAAGATTGATTTTGTTTTTCTTGAGAATAACCGCAAATTCACGTGTAGTAAGAACGTGGTCGACGGGTTTCAGACCATCAATAAATAATTTTTCATGATCGGTTTCGTATTTTTTGGAAGTACAGGGCATTAAGGAAACAATTACAATATCTTTTGGATTTACCCCCGCTTTTTCAGCCCACCAGGTTTTGTAGGCTCCGCCGGAATGAATTTGCGGTGAGCGGGCCGTGGTGAGATGAGGTAGAATTTCCGGGAAATAAAACTCGGCAAACTTAACCCATCCCGGGCAACAGGAAGTAAACATGGGAAGGATACCGTTGTTTTTGATGCGTTTGACGAGCTCCTCAGCCTCAACCCAAGTGGTGATATCGGCTCCCATGTTAACGTCAAATATTTTGTCAAAGCCGAGTTTTCGTAATGCCGTGCAGCACTGTCGTTCGAGATTTACTCCCGGTTTTAGTCCAAACTCTTCACCAATACTACAGCGAACTGATGGCGCCATTTGAGCGATAATAATCTTGGATTTGTCTTTAAGCACTTTTTCAACACGTTCAATATGACTCTGTTCACGAACAGCGGAGACGGGACAATGAACAGTGCATTGTCCGCAATAAATACAGTCAATGTTTTTGTCTTTATTATAAGTAACGTGCGTTTCCGCCCCCTTGCCTTCGAGCTTTAAGAAGCCAACCCCGACACGCTCGCACATTTCCACACACTTATTGCAGCCTATGCATTGATTAGGATCGAACTCGGCGGCGGTTCCCATTTTATGAACGGGAAGTTTGATGGTTGGTTTCTGATATTTTTTACCGGTGATCTTGTATTTCTTCATCGTTTCCGCGGTTTTGCAAAAATATCCCTTTTTACACCTGGGGCAAGTTTCCAAATGTTTTGTCAGAAGAAGTTCGAGATTTTCGTTTCGAAGCTTTTTAACTTTTGAAGTTTCGGAAGAAACTTTCAACCCCTTTTTGATCTGGAGAGTACAGGAGGTGGTAACACTACCGTCTTCGGTTTCCACAAGACAGGTACGACAGTTGGCATCGACCGGTAGATCTTCATGATAGCAGAAATGGGGAATGTCGATGCCGTTCTCGCGGCATACGTCGATGAGCAGGGCGCCGTCCTGCGCCTCCACCCGTTTGCCGTCGATGGTGATGGTCACACTCATTTACAACACGCTCGACTCGGGGTTGACGCCGCCGGCGTGCAGTTTACGCGCCGGCGGATTCTTCATGTCGGTGTGCGCCTCGAATTCGTGGCGGAATTTTTTCAGGTAGCGC
>DAOVYC010000039.1 GCA_030635805.1 bacterium
ATCCGCAATACCACCACAAATACTAAAAACCTCATTATCCTTGGAAAACCTGTCGGCAATACGAGCTCCTTCGATCTCATCTTCAAAAGAGAATATCGCTACAATAGAGCCTTCAAACCCCTTAGTATCCAGACCATCTATTCCGGCCTCTTTGGAAGCAAGGTTCATAAGAGTTTTTTTTGCCACCTTACAACCGATATTTTTCTCACGAAGCGTTTTTCGAAGATCCTCAAAAGCACTTACGGAAAGACCTTTATAATTTGCAAAAACAATGGTCTTAGCCTTCTTGAAGTCTTCTATAAGATCTTGGACAATCTGTTCTTTCTGTGATTTGGAAATTGCCATAATAAATAAAATTAACTAGTGTGTAGAGGTTTAAAAGTGAACCAAAGGTTGGGAGTTAGAAATAGTACAGTGTGTGCTTAAGCACCCTTAGTTCATGATAAAGCCCTCTGAAAGCCAGAGGAAACATACAGACCCCATCCACACGAATACGCAGGATGAATCGCGGTTGTGTATGTCTCGGTAGGATTTACAATCTGTTAGATTCAAAATTCTTTACAAGATCACCTACTATCTCTGACGGCGCCAGTTTACTGATTTAGAACAGGAAGTCAATAAAAATCATTAAAAATCATTTTCCATTTCCAATCCCATCAATTATCATCAATTCGTAATTTTGTAATCTTGTAATTTTGTAATCTTGTAATGATAATTTTAATTTTTACAGACGGTGCCGCCAGAGGAAACCCGGGTCCGGCCGGGTGCGGTGCTGTTATTACCGACAAAGATGGTAAGGTTATCGGAAGGCATCATCAGTACATTGATGAAGCCACCAACAATATTGCTGAATACAAAGCCCTCCTTCTTGGTCTGACCGAAGCAAAGAAGCTCAAAAAAATTACCGAGATTCGTTGCTATGCCGACTCCAAACTCATTGTCGAACAGGTAAACGGAAATTTCAAAGTCAAGAATCAGGCTCTTGCCGAACTTCACGAACAAGTCCGCAATCTGGTTTTCGAACTCCCCCCCACCCAATTCTTCTACATTCCCCGCGAAAAAAATAAAGAAGCCGACCGGCTTGCTAATATTGCCATTAATCAGAAAAGCTAGATCGTTCCGCTCCTTCCGCTCGTTCCTCTCCTCCCGCTCCTTCAGTATCGATATGTCGACTTCACTCTTGTCCTGCTTCCTCTTTTAGCATATTTACGTGTAGAGCGAGATTCGGTTCTGGCGGGTATTTTCACCCCGCGTGAAATATTTAAAACTATTCCGATTCCTATCAGGGACATTACCAATGAAGATCCGCCGTAGCTAATGAACGGCAGGGTTATTCCTGTATTTGGCAAGAGGGCTAAATTCACCCCGATATTTATAAAAGCCTGAGCTACAATCCAAGTGGTAATTCCCACCACCATCAGTTTTGCAAATTTATCCGTTGTTCTGTCCGCAATATTGTAACCGCGATAAGCAATGACCAAAAAAGCGCCGATAAGCACAATCAGTCGAACAAATCCCAGCTCTTCCGCAATAGCGGAAAAGATCGCATCAGCTTGTACCTCCGGAAGATATCCGCTCTTTTGAACCGATCTGCCAAAACCCACCCCAAACAATCCACCACTGCCTATAGCGGTTAGCGCGTTTCGAATTTGATATCCTATTCCCAAAGGATCAATCTCCGGATTTATAAAAGCCACAAAACGATTATAAACATATTCATGATTCAAGATCACAAACATTCCCAGAAATCCGGCAATTGTACCGCCACCAAGCATGTGAAGTATATTACCGTTGGCGGAAAAAAAGATCGCCGCCGCCGTTATGGTTACCACCAGAATAGATCCAAAGTCCGGCTGTAGAGCCAAAAGAAGTACAAAGGTCGCCAAAATTATAGAAAAGGGGAGGAATCCATAATAAAAAGTTTTTACCTCGTGACGCCTTTTTTCCAACCAGGCGGCGAAATAACAAACCAGAGCCAGCTTGGCGAATTCCACGGGTTGAAGTGAAGGCAAAAAGCCGACATTCAGCCAACTCCTCGCTGTTCCATAATCCGATCCCGCGCTGGTAAATACAAGAAACAGGAGAAAAATACTCATCACCAGGAGTGGCAAAGATATCTTCTGCCAAAAGCGATAAGGAACATAAAGAGCTACA
Source organism: bacterium (assembly GCA_030635805.1). Taxonomy (GTDB): domain Bacteria; phylum Patescibacteriota; class Gracilibacteria; order JAUYGZ01; family DAOVYC01; genus DAOVYC01. Next base: position 2,155 of record DAOVYC010000039.1, read on the forward strand.
AAAAATAACCCTATTCCGAAAACCATATTGCGAAAATGACGCCAGAAATAAAAGTCATTCGTTCCCACCGTATTAAACGATTCATAAACACTTACCGAGGAGATCATAATCAAGCCAAAAATACATAGCCCCAAGACGGTAAAAGCAAGAACATAATCGATAGATTTATTTCGCATCTTTTTTCACAAATAAATATCATGTATAAGGATACTGGCAAACGGGAAAAATAAGAAACTTATTTTTCTCATTTGAATCTTGTAATTTAGTTTCCATGAAACTCATCTCCCTCATCATCATTCTCATCCTCGCCGACCAGTTCACCAAGTTTCTCGCCGTAAAATTCTTGGCAACTCCCATCCGGTTTTTCAGTAACATTGGTTTTCAGCTTTCCTACAACGAAGGCATTGCCTTCTCTCTTCCCCTCAGGGGATTACCGGTCATAATAATTTCAATTATTATCATAATCGGTCTTCTGATTTTTGCTCAAAAAAAACTCAGGCTCCAAAACTGGAGAACGGTTATTCCCATTGGTTTTATTGTCGCCGGTGCGTTAAGTAACGTTATCGACCGTCTTCGCCTCGGTGCCGTTATCGACTTCATCCGTCTTGGCTGGTGGCCAACCTTCAATCTGGCCGATACTCTCATCATTTTAGGTTGCTTGCTTTTAATAATCTTTTACGATAATCTGAAAAAAGAAGCAGTAAGCTAATAAACACAGTACCTAGAGCTTACCAGCTTACCGCTTACCAGCTTACCGCTTACCAGATGTATAATTATCCAATCAGTCCCAAGATTCCTCTTTCTTCGCTCATCTTCCGCACTCTTGCCGGCATCATTGGCGGGGGATTCGGGTCTATCGTTATTCTCATCGGCGTCCTGCTTTCCGGATCGTTAGTGCAATCGGTAATAGGAGAAACGGGAGGAGAGGTGGTTCATCCGCTCTTTATCTTCTTTGTGATTGCCATTGGATTTATTGCCATTCTTGTGGCCGATCTTGTTACTGTCACTTTTCTTACTTATTTAAACAGAGAAAAATACCAAAGACTTTTTTCCAGCCTTGTTCAAATATTCGTAATGAATATTGTCATTGCTGTTTTTACTTTTCCACTATATTTACTGGTATCATCGCAGAATATGGAAAATATAGCTTACATAATTGGGTTACAAGTGATGCTAAGTATCATATTTTCCGTTATTACTATGGAAACCCTGGCTAAAAGTAAACACATTATTCTTACCCTCTACTCGTCTATAATCGCCGTGATAACCACTATAATGATTGCTCTGGCCATGGGGGTTGGTATAGAAACAAGTTCTGCCCTCGCTTTTCTTATCATACCGCTTACCTGGGGGCTTTTTGCCTTTTGGGGTAGTGCGGGCGAAATGATCTATCAATGGATATACTCGGTCTATGGTGAAGATTTTTTAAGCAACGAAACCAGTTTTGGTGAAGACTATGGAACAAAAGAAAAGGAGGAAGAAGGAGGGAAAGACGAGGAATAATTACAAGATTATATATTCAAGATTACAAACATTCGCGTTGTTCATTATTAAAAAGTAATCTTGTAATTTTTTAATCTTGAATTTTGTTAATCACTATGACACTAGCTCCCGAAAATTCTAGATTTTCAATAAAAAAACCGGACGACTTTCACGTTCATTTCCGTGATGGTGAAATGCTTTCTTTAGTTGTTAAACATACGGCCGATAAGTTCGCCAGAGCTATTGCCATGCCCAATCTTATTCCACCCGTTACTCTTACCGAACAGGCTCTGGATTATAAAGAGAAAATTATCAAGGTGGCGGGTAACAATTCTTTTACCCCTTTAATGACTCTCTACCTTACCGACCGGACCACGCCGGAAGAGATCAGAAAAGCGAAGGAAAACGGCATTACCGCCATCAAATATTATCCTGCCGGAGCCACTACCAATTCCGACAGCGGAGTAACCGATATTAAAAAAGTTTACTCGATTCTGGAAGCGATGACGATTCACAACTTACCTCTCCTTATTCACGGAGAAGTCACCGATCCGGATATTGCCGAGCAGGATCGCGAAAAGTATTTTCTCGAAAATCATTTCCGGGAAATGATCAAAGATTTTCCGGAACTGAAAATGGTTTTGGAACATGTCTCTACCAAAGACGGTGTCGACTTTGTCACTCAATCTTCAGATAAAATTGCCGCCACCTGTACCGTGCATCACCTGATGTTTACCAAAGAAGATTTGTATCGAAACGGATTAAATCCTCATCTTTTCTGCAAGCCTGTCCTCAAGTCCGAATCCGATCGGCAGGCTGTTGTTCAGGCCGCGACAAGCTCCAGTTCCAAATTCTTTGCCGGAACCGACAGCGCTCCCCATCCGCGTCGCAAAAAAGAAGGTGATAATCCTTCCGCCGGTATTTACAGCGCTTACATGGCCATCGAATGCTATGCTCAGATTTTCGAAGAAGCCGGAATGTGGAACGGCGAAACTCTCGAAAATCTCGAAAACTTTCTCAGCACGCGCGGTGCCAGGTTTTACGGATTACCGGAAAACCAGGAAGTTATCACTCTCATCAAACAACCTCAAGCCATTCCCGCATCTTTCCCAATCGGTAATGATCAACTCATTCCTCTTAAGGCAGGAAAGGAAATTCAGTGGAGTATAGATGCTATTTGACAAATATTAGCCTATAATATACGGTACTACACTATCTTAAAAATAGGTCTTTTAAATAACGGCTAAATTTAGTAGGCATTTTTCTGTGTTTGAATAAGTTTTAATGGCAAAGTAATATGTAAGTTATTACATGTTTGCTGGTCTTAAATTAATCGAATTCAGATATCCTGCTTACTAATTATTTCGGGCTACCAAAGTATTGATAAAAAGTTATCAGTATCTTGGTGGCTCGAACAGGTCGAGCTCATTTTTTTTGTATAAACCAACAAAAGGAGGTTTACCATGACAAAAACAGAAAGCAGAGCAATGTGCTTGGCGGTAATTTTTGAGGTACTCAAAAGGGCAAATGCCAAAGGCGAGTGGGAGACGAATGAGTTCCAGAGGAAATTTCTGGAGCAATACCAAAAAGGTAGTATTGCTGACTTACCAGGTCTCGAAAAGTACATCGAGGCATGCGTTACCACGGAAAGTCACATTCTGAATGACTGGTTTAATGAACACGATTTTCCAGGTATGCAGGTTAACATTCCCCCTAAATCAATTGGGATTGGGACAATTTTTGATTTACTTGTACGTTGGAAAGTAGTTGGCACAAAAGAATTGATCCTGATTAACAAAAAACTGTTTCAGGGGGTTGGCATGAAACCCTCATCTGCAATGAAGGCGTGGACGCTGGAGGGTTACAAATATCCCATGTTTGAGATTGATACTCGAGATGATGGCTGGAAAGTTTTTCTTGTTGAATCCGAAGGGCAATATTCTAATCTCGAAATTCCCGGAAAAGCCGCTGAACTCCTGGCTTTGCAACGAGCAAAATACGAAATAGATGAACTGCATTTTCCTTCCGTTAGTATGGAAATGGATGTTGATGTTTCTTTTTTAATCGGCATGAAAATGCAAGATCTCCGTCTTGATCAAGTAATCAAAAAAGTTAAGCTTCGTCTTGATAAAGAAGGGGCGCATGCACGGGCAGCTATGGCGGCCGTATTTTCACTTGGCGCATCCGAAACTCCCAAGAAAATATACATCATCGAAAATCCTTTCTTTGTTATTTTTTGGCGCGAAGGGCTTAATTTTCCACCCTTTGTTGCTATTGCAGACAAAGAATGTTGGGAACCGGCAGGGTAATCAGTTGAGTAATCAACTGGCGTTGTATAAAGCGGACAACGAAAAAAACCGCTTTTTCTTCATGTAAAAGTCAATTTATTCTACTCTTGCGGATATTTTCTCTTCAACCATTTCTCCTTATGGGCCCGATGAATCTTTTTTATCTTACCAAAAAAAGTTTTGTGAAACGGCTTCGTGTTTTTTCGTGGCGCATCTTCATAAAGAGATTCATTTATCAGATCCTCCATTTTTTTATAAGCAATCTCCAGATTTCTATGTTGATGACGAGTGTCCTGGCAAGACACCTCAATGTGTCCATGCGGAAATTTCTCCTTCAACTTAACCTTAATCTCCTCC
>DAOVYC010000158.1 GCA_030635805.1 bacterium
AAACCTTTGATGTAGGCATGGATTCCGGCACACAAGTCGATAAAGATTATGAAGGCAGTCCGTTTCCATTTACAGGAAATTTGGATAAAGTTGTTGTGACCTTGACCGATTAATCACTGCTTACAACATTGTATATGAAAAATAGGCGAAATTGTAATAGTATCAGGATTTATAGCCCGTTTCAACTTGCTTGTAACTTGAAAGATAAGTGCTCCTAAATTGCCTATTTTTCATATACTGAACGCTGAAAATAAGAATGAAGAACAAAAACAAATAACAAATCGTTCCACCTGACATTTTTTCGCTACGCTTCAAAATGCATGTTAGCTCAACATTCGGTATCTTAACAAATAATGAAAAATATCCTTAAATCCTTTAAAATTGAAGATGACCTTTCAATTCAAGACACTGGAGCAGTTGAGGTAATTATTTATCTCAATAGTGGTGAGCGAAGATGGTGTTTTTTCATGACCCCAAAGGCATTACAAAATTGTGGAGATTGGATTGAGGGGACTCAAATTAGATTTCACTGCGGTGCTCCACATATGATTGTTGTTGCTGCAAAATTAGATGAATCCCTAATTGAAAAAACGCTAAAAAATATTGATCGAAGGGGTGAAATCTTACTTTGTTCACAAAAATGTGATTAGCTATAGCAACAAAGAATCGGCTTTACCGAACAAATAAATTCAGCGGAGTGCAAAAAGCCGCGTTCGCTGATTAAAACGTTGGACATGAAAAAAAGGGAGAGACGATGTTTATTCGTTCTCATATGTTGGTCTTTTGCGCCTTCTTGTTTCTTACCACCGCAACTTATGCAGGAGAGACACTTGAGATTTCCCATGGACCTATGCTGGGCGCTGTATCCGAAAATGCCGCCGCTATTTGGATCCGGACCAGCATACCAGGTGACGTAATCATCACATTGTCCAAAGTTACACGTCCATCACAACAGCGAACTAAGAAACGCAAGACCGTCGCAGAATCCGACAATACCTGTATTCTCAGATTCGATAATTTGAAGAAGAACACCAAATATCGATATGTGGTTTGCGTTGGTAAATCCAAGCAAGAAGGCATCTTCATTACCCCGAGTCCTTCGCTGAAGAAAAAGGGCGTCCGGATGGTTTACGGATATGGTTACAACCCCAGTCAGGACAAGATGAAGCCCTGCACATCTATTTTTATGGAGATGGCTTCGCGAAAACCGGACCTGGTTTTGTTTCTGGGCGACTTCCCATATACGCAAGCAGGCCGGGAAAAAGAGGTCCGTGACGGCAACAAGAAGCTGAGGAGCATCGCCGGCTTTAGAAAACTCACTGCCTCTACACCAACCTACGGGATATACGACGATCACGATTTCGGCCCGAACGACTGCGATGGCACCCACGAGAATGCTGATGAAGCACTCGCGGCATTCAAGGAATACTGGCCCAACCCCTCGTATGCTCTGCCAGGCAACAAGGGCATCTATTGTTCATTCGTAGTCGGTGACGTGGAGTTCTTCCTGCTCGACGGACGATACCAGGCAAGGAAAAGCCAGAAGACGATGCTTGGCAAGGTCCAGTTCGACTGGCTCTGTAAGGGGCTTCGGAAGTCGAAAAGCCGCTACAAGGTTCTCGTCTCCGGCACTCAGTTCGGGAGAGTAAAAGCTGATTCCTGGGGCGGCAAACACTATTTGGGGGAACGCAAGAAGCTTTTCACATTCATCTTTGAAAAAAGGATTTCCGGCGTGATCGGGATTTCCGGAGACGTTCATCGTAGCGATATCTACAAACTACCAATTGGGGGGAACCGGTTCTTCTATGATTTCACGCCGGGAGCCCTCGCCAGACAACAGCGAATGCCGCCGAACCCGATGCCCGCCACAATGATCCATTCCTACTCGGAGAGAGGCGACAACAACATGTTCGGTGAGATAGAGTTCCATCCAATATCTGACAAAAATGTGGCTATCGTTTTCAGATCATTTTCTGCGAAGAACGGATTAGTCTATGAGCATGAGTTGTCACCCGACGATCTGGGGATTTAAAAATTATCATATGCTGGTCAACCAGACGGTTACATCCTTTTTATAAAAAAAGAAGAATAGCTCAACCGGGCGGTTCCCTTGACGCCGAGAAGCACGGTAGAGCGAACCCTAAGAATCTTCTTGAACTGGAGCGGTGGCTTATGAACAAAAAAGTATTTTCCCGCATTTCTATCTTTATAATGATATCTATCATGAACTATTTGATAATTGCTTCTGTTCTAATCCTGATAGGTAAACCCGAAAAACCCTTTTCGGATCAGAATAGACTTTCCTTCAGCGAGTTGTTTATTGATTATTCAACGTTGCCGAAGCTGCAAAACTCTACAGCCAGAGACGGCACAATTTTAGCATACCGTTACTATCCTGCTGAATCCAACAAAGTGCTTATCTTATTACACGGTTCAGGCTGGCATAGTCAGTATTTCTTGCCTTTAGCCGGATTCATCGCTTCCCAAGGGATAGCCCGGGTATACACTCCGGATTTGCGAGGACATGGCCGTTCGCCCCGAAAGCGTGGAGATGTAAACTACGTCGGGCAACTGGAAGATG
>DAOVYC010000115.1 GCA_030635805.1 bacterium
TGATCCTCGAGTACGATTTGTACACTGTGGTCAAAATTTGGTTTTCGTCAGTAGGATTTTACTCTTTATTATTTAAAAAATTAAAATTTTTTAAATATAAAGCCTTGCGTTTCGAGTTTCTGCTTTGCAAAACCTCTTCACTACAGGACGTAAAATTCGCTACTTAACTTGTATCTGGCACTTTTTGAACACTCTCTGTGAATTGTTTTTGCAGAATCAACGAATCAATGAATGATGATTTACATCCGAGAGGGGACTTGAATGCCCAGAAGCTCAAGGCCGGTCTTAAGAACATGGGAAAAAGATGTAACCAGTTTTATTCGGGTGGATTTTTGCAGATCTGAATCAGCGTTGAGGATAGAGAGATTATTGTAGAAGAGGCTGAAGGTTTGCGAGAGTTCAAAGAGGTAATTACAAAGTATGTTCGGTTTATATTCCGTAAGAACATCATTTAAGATGGACTCGAATCTGAACATTTCTTTCAGAAGATTTTTTTCTTCCACTTTGGTGATTTCTAAGGAATTACCGGTTTTAATTTTCTGATCGGTTGCTTTCCGGAGAAGACTTTGAGTTCGAGTGTAAGCGTATTGAAGATACGGGGCGGAATTACCTTCAAAAGAAAGCATGGTGTTCCAGTCGAACGTAAAGTTTTTTTGTCGGTTTTGCGAGAGAACATTGTATTTAACGGCACCCACTCCCATCATCTGAGCAAGCTCCTTTTTTTCCTGGTTCGGCAGGGAGCCTTTATGTTCCTCAATTTTTTGAGTAGCTCTTTTGACAGCTTCATCTATTAATTCATCCAGGAGTACCACCTTTCCTTTGCGGGTGCTCATGCCTTCATTGGGAAACTGCATTCTTCCAAAAACTACGTGATAAGGTTGGGAATTTTTAGTGTAGCCAAGAAGCTTGGCGGTTTCGAACATTTGCTGGAAATATAACTGTTGAGCAACATCAACAACATAAATAATTCTTCCTCCGTCTACTTCCTTAACTCTGTTTTTGAGAGTGGCAAGATCGCGAGTGGAGTAGAGGGTGGTGCCGTCTTTTTTCTGAATCATGAAAGGAGGATATTTTTCGTTGGGGAAAAACATCATTAACGCTCCTTCTTCTCCTTCCTTGAAAAATCCTTTTTTCTTTCCATCTTCAATAATGCTGGCAGTTTTGTTTCTGACGTGTGCTTCTCCCCAGTAATGGTCAAAATTGATACCGCCAAGTTTTTCGTAAGTTTTTTGAACTTCCTGCATACTTATTTCCACTACCCATTCCCAAAGTTTTGTATTTTCTTCGTCTCCTTCTTCCAGTTTTTTAAATTCTTCTCGTCCTTCATTTTCAAGCTTAGGATTTTTTTCGGCTTCATTATGAAATTTGACATAAAGTTTGAGTAATTCTGGAATGGGATTTTTTTCGATTACTTTTTTATCCCCCCAGGTTCTGTAGGCATAAATAAGTTTTCCAAATTGAGTACCCCAGTCGCCAAGGTAATTGATACTTGTCGTGTCATACTCTTGAAATCGAAAGATATTAGAGAGGCATTGGCCAATTACGGTGGAAAGCAGATGATGAACTCCCAAAGGTTTGGCAATATTCGGTTGAGAATAATCCAAGATTATTTTTTCTTTTTTTCTTTCCGGTTTGCCAAAAGTTTTTTGGTTGATACTCTCCAGTAATTTTTCAAAGCTTTTTGAATAAGCCAGGTTGCTGGCTCTGATGTTTATAAAACCAGGACCGGCCATTTCCAGAGACTCTATCAATTCGCCTTTATCAACATTGTCGATAATGCTGTTGGCGATATCTTGTGGAGGTTTTCCCAGTTTTTTGGAAAGTTGCATAGCGACGGTGCAGGCGTAATCGCCGTGAGAGGGATCGCGTGGATATTCCAGTTCAAAACTGATCTTTTCTTTGGAGATCTTCCCGGCTGCGGTCGACAATATTTTTTCTAATTCTTTCTTAAGCATGCTTTTGATTATTTCATGCCAAAGAATAGCATATTTTGATGCGGAGCGCATTTCTCGCAATTTAAAAAGATAGCCAATCTAGTGAGTAACTTTCTTTCGAGAGCACTGAGCGAACCCAATACTTCTTTCCAGATTGTTTAAATTCCATTTTTGAGACCGAAATCTCTCCAATAGTTTTTAGTTTCCGAAGAAACACTTCTATAACTGACTATCGAGTAATTATAGCAAATTTTAAGGAAAATTACAAGGGTATAATTCAGTAAAATCGGTTAAGCCCGGGGTTCTTCAGTTGAAAGTTTGGCTATCAGCATTTTTTTCAGTGTTTCTCTGGCTACTTCAAAAATATTTTTTCCTCCGTCATTTTTTCGGGGCTTAAGGGCGATATCGTCGTCAAGAATATCAAGATTTACGTTCACTCCCGCCTTTACTTTTGTTGGCCAAATTAGCCCAAATTTACTTTCAATTGGTTTAGGTAAAACAGTGTACGTGTCTGCAGTCATGAGTATCTTGAGGTATTTGCCTGGTTCTATAGAAGTATCAATGTTTTTTTGGATTCTAGATACTAGGCCATTGTGTTCGGTATTGATATCTCCATCTTTACTTCTAGTGCCTTCAAAAGAAATTATCACAACTCGCCCATTCTTTAGTTTATCGGCGATTTGTTCTCCATACTTAGGGAGATTTTTTATGAAATCGTGAGGATCTCTGGTAATAGCGATAAAATCGGAACTCAGAAAGACTTGCCTAAAAATAGGAATTTTAAGTAAACTGTCTTTTATTAACCAATGAACTGGTTTGTCGGTGAGGGTGCCGAAAATATAATGGGAAATAAAAGTTTCCAGCCCTCCCCCTTGATGATTAGTGTAGACAAGAATACCTTTGTCCCCAAGGGTTTCTACCCGTTCCTTGAGTCGGGTACTTGTGATAACATCAACCTTGGTCCCCATTATCTTGATAAGTTTTTCTTGAGACCTTCTGACGATATTATTGATTTCTTGTGGATTCTCTAATTCTTCTAATCTTCTGGCGGCGTTGATGGCCTGTTGAATAAGACCGAATTTCGTCTGAATGCCTTCAGTTATTATTTTAATAAAATTACCGTGATAACTGAATTTCTTCCCTAAAAGTTCATATAGTTCAGGAATGCTTTTATTTTTCAGTTCCGTGTCTTCTGGTTCTGGTTCTGTATTTTTAATATTGTCTTTCATTGAGGTGTATTTTTGTAATAAAAACATTCACATGAGGGAGAATGTGTTTGTTTAACTTAAGGTGTCTTTGGTATTTATTCCAGTTAACGACTGGCGTGATTATACAGTATATTGCCAATTAGGCAATTTGAAAGAAATTCTTTGCAGACAA